>JAISZQ010000090.1 GCA_031269165.1 Spirochaetaceae bacterium | reverse complement strand
AAATACGAATAATACATACCCAGCAGTGCGTATTCGCGTACATTCGCGGACAAAAAAACTAAAAATCTGTGTAATCCGTTGACCACTCTTATATTCCCTTTGCTTAAGTTGTTGACAGTGCGGTGTGCTCCCCCTGTCAACAAGTTACGTAAAAAGAAAAGAAAGGTCTGCGGATTATACGGATTTTTGCGCCCTTAAGTCCACGAAAATCCACGCAATCCGCGGACAAAAATTCTTACGTTGTTGACCGTGGTGGGCTATCGGCTTACCGGCCAGTTATCACAGCGCATGACTCGTCTCCATTCCCCGAAGGGGCAAAGTGTTCCACTGCCGCCCGCTCTATCGCAAGACCCTTCGTGTAGTGCCGCATAAACGCCGCGAAACCCTGAACGTCCCGTGGGTCGGGCTCGGCGCAAAGACCCGCGTTGCCGGCAAAGACCCGGTCGGCGAGATAGGCCTCAAGCGTTTCACCGTCCCGCTTTTGCCGCATAAACGCCGCAAGCAACGCGATGCCCCACGCGCCGCCTTCGCCCGCAGACTCCATCACGGCGACCTGCGTGTTGAGGGCCGCCGCCATGAGACGCTGACCCACGCCCTTCGTCTTGAAAAGCCCGCCGTGGCCGAGAAGCCGGTCAATGCGGACACGTTCCTCTTCCGTGAGAATCGCCATGCCAAGTTTTAGCGTCCCCATCGCGGAAAACAGAAGGGCGCGCACGAAGTTTGCGAGGGTGAATCGGCTGTCGGGCTTGCGTACAAAGAGGGGACGGCCCTCTTCCAGCCCGGTAACCGGCTCGCCGCCATAGTAGTTGTAGGCCAAAAGCCCGCCTGAGTCGGGATCGCCCTCCTCCGCCTTGAAGTAGAGCGCGTCATAGAGGGCGCTTTTGTCCATTTTCGCGCCGGAGAGTTTGATAACTTCGTCAAACAGCCGCACCCAAGCGTCAAGGTCGCTGGTACAATTGTTGCAGTGCGCCATCGCGACCGGCTTCCCGGTGGGCGTCGTCACGAGGTCAATCTCCGTCCACACGCGGGAGAGCGGCTTCTCCAGCACCACCATCGCAAATATCGAGGTGCCCGCCGAGACGTTGCCCGTCCGCTCGGCTACGCTGTTGGTGGCAACCATCCCCGTCCCCGCATCCCCCTCAGGCGGACAAAGCGGAATCCCCGCCTGAAGATTGCCCGTCGGGTCAAGCAGCCGCGCCCCTTCGGGCGTGAGCGATCCCGCGTTCGTCCCCGCCGTCAGCACGGTAGGCAGAATAGCGGGAAGTTTCCACGGATACGGTTTCCCGGCGAGCAGCGCGTCGAACCCGGCAAGCATCCGCTCGTCCCAGGTGCCCGTCTCGCCGTCAATCGGAAACATCCCGGAGGCGTCGCCCACACCGAGCACCGCGCGCCCCGTGAGTTGCCGATGCACATACCCGGCAAGCGTCGTGAGAAACGCGATGTCCTTGACATGAGGCTCCTCGTTCAAGACCGCCTGGTAGAGATGGGCGATACTCCAGCGTTGCGGTATGTTAAACGAGAAGGCCCGCGTGAGCGCGGCGGCAGCCTCCCCCGTCGTCGTGTTGCGCCACGTGCGGAACGGCACAAGCAGTTGCCCGTCCTTGTCAAAGGCAAGATACCCGTGCATCATCGCCGACACCCCGATCCCTTTAATGGAAGAAAGCGCGGCCTTTATGGATGAAGGCGCCGCCCCGTAACGGCCCGCGACATCCCCGGTCAGTGCCGCAAACGCCCCCCGCACCCCCGCCCACACCGCGTCCAGGCCATACGTCCACACCCCGTCCACCAGCCGGTTCTCCCAGTCATAGCCGCCCGCTGCCAGCGGCTCGTAGTCCCCGCCGATCAACACCGCCTTGATCCGCGTCGATCCCAGCTCAATCCCCAGAAAGGTCTCCCCCGCGAGGCTCTGCTCTTTTTTCTGTTCATGCGTTGTTTTCATGTGTCTCTTCCTTCATTTCTTTCCCTGCCGTCTCCCGCCAAAAACTTTTGAAAAGAAACGTTATCGTACACATAATACAATAGCATTTCCGCGCTGTCAAGATTTTTTTCAACAGCCTCATGCGCCGGGCCCGCGTTTATTCCGCGTGATATTGAAAAAGATATACGTGTCTGCTATGATGTGCGTCTGCTTCAAAATGCGCGGTTTTGGAACAGCAACCTCTAAAAAATGCAGTTTCGTAAGAGCCTGTTCAAAAACCCTGCGAGACGCAAGCCTCCGCTGTGATTCGGCTGCGGGCTTTGCCCGCTTCTGGAGTTTCGGGCGGGGCGGGCAAACAGTCGCAGGGCTTCGCCCTGCTTCTTGCCTACGCCCCGCTTGTTCCGAAACTCCATGCTCAATGCGAAGCGTTGAGCCGGATCCGGGGGCGTTGCGGGGGTGGGAAACCACTGTCAACAACTTAAGAATTTTGGTCCGCGAATGGCGCGAATAAATACGAATAATATATACCCATCAGCGCGTATTCGCATACATTTGCGTACATTCGCGGACAAAAAAACTATTC
>JAISZQ010000166.1 GCA_031269165.1 Spirochaetaceae bacterium | reverse complement strand
CCGTCCGTGGACGCTTGGGGTACGCCCACAAAACCATGCACCGCATGGTTTTGTCCCCGTTGAAGGGGGTAGCGTAGGGCGTAGACCGAAGCGAGGGGGAAGACTTTCCCCCTTTTGCTTCTTTATAATGGGTCATCCCACCGCGTCTAAGTCTTCCGTTTCGTGGATGCCTTTCAGTTTCGCGTCCAGCGCGGCGATCTTCTGCTGTTCGAGGGCGCGTTTGTATTCGATGGGCATCACCTTGTAAAACCGGGCGCGGTAACCGTCCCATTTGCCGAGGATCGACTTCGCGTAGGCCGAGCCCGTCCACTTGACGTGGTTCTCGATCTGGCGTTTGACAAATACCTCGTCCTCGGCGGGTTCAGCGGTGAGTTGGGTGAGTTCCACCATGCCGTGGTTGAGGTAGAAGGCGAAGTTGCCCCGGAGGTCGAGGACATAGGCGATGCCGCCCGACATTCCCGCCGCGAAGTTGCGCCCGACGTTGCCCAAGACGACGAGGCGGCCGCCGGTCATGTATTCGGCGCAGTGGTCGCCCGCCCCTTCCACGACGGCGGTGGCCCCGGAGTTGCGGACGCAGAAACGCTCGCCCGCGACACCGGCAATGTAGGCCTCGCCGGAGGTTGCCCCGTAGAGGAGGGTGTTGCCGACGATGATGTTCTCCGCGCTTTTGAAGGTGGAACCGGCGGGGGGTGCCACGACGAGGCGGCCGCCCGAAAGCCCCTTGCCGAGGTAGTCGTTCGCGTCGCCGTGGAGCCGGAAGGTGATGCCGGGGGCGAGGAACGCGCCGAAGCTCTGGCCCGCCGAGCCTTTAAAGTCGACGATGATCGTGTTGTCCGGCAGCCCCGCGCCGCCGTATTTGAGGCTGACACGGCCTGAGAGCATCGTGCCCACGGCGCGGTCGGTGTTTTTCACGGGTAGTGTGAGGGAAACCTGCGTCTTTGTCTCCAACGCGGGGGCGCATTCTTCGATGAGGCGGCGGTCAAGCACGTTGTCGATCTTGTGCACTTGGCTCTGGGTGCAAAACTGTTCCTTGCCACCCTCGATACCCTCGGGGCCTTCTTCCCGATGCAGAAGAGCGGCAAGGTTCACGCCGCGCACTTTCGGCTTGTCGCTCTTCCATTCGACGGGCCGTTCGACAAGGAGGTCGCTCCGGCCCACGAGGTCGTTAAAACGCCGCACGCCGAGTTCCGCCATGATTTCGCGGACTTCCTCGGCGAGGAAGCGGAAGAAGTTGACGAGGTGCTCAGGCTTTCCCTGAAAACGGGCGCGGAGTGCCGCATCCTGCGTGGCGACACCCATCGGGCAGGTGTTTTCGTGACACTTCCGCATCATCATGCAACCCAGCACGATGAGGGTCGCGGTGCCGAAGCCAAACTCCTCCGCGCCGAGCATTCCGGCAATCACGATGTCGCGGCCCGTCTTGAGTTGGCCGTCGGTCTGGAGCCGGACGCGGCCGCGCAGCCCGTTACGCACGAGGGTCTGGTGCGTCTCGGCAAGGCCCAGTTCCCAGGGGATTCCCGCGTGACGGATGCTGGACTGGGGGCTGGCCCCGGTGCCGCCGTCATAGCCTGAGATAAGGATGTTGTCGGCGTGGGCCTTGGCAACGCCCGCCGCCACGGTGCCGACCCCCACCTCGCTTACGAGTTTCACGCTGATGCGGGCGTCGGGGTTGGCGTTTTTGAGGTCGAAGATCAGTTCGGCCAAGTCTTCAATCGAGTAGATGTCATGGTGGGGCGGCGGGCTGATGAGCGTAACGCCGGGCGTTGAGTGCCGCACCCGCGCGATGGCAACGTCGACCTTGTGGCCGGGAAGCTGGCCGCCCTCGCCGGGTTTCGCGCCCTGGGCCATCTTGATTTGCAGTTCGATACAGTTGGCAAGGTATTCGCTCGTGACGCCGAAACGGGCCGAGGCAACCTGCTTGATCGCGCTCCGCTTCCACGTTCCGTCCGGCTTTTTGGCAAAGCGTTCGGCCTCCTCGCCGCCTTCGCCTGAGTTGCTGCGGCCCTTGATCGAGTTAAGCGCGGCGGCAATCGTCTCGTGCGCCTCGCGGGAAATCGACCCGAACGACATCGCGCCTGTGGTAAACCGCTTCATGATCTCCTCGGCGCTCTCCACCTCGTCAAGCGGAACGGAATTCCCGCCCTTCTTGAAGTCCAGCAATCCCCGGATGACGTGCGGCGTCCGGTGGAGCGCGTTAGCCGCCTCGGAAAACTGCTTGAACCGCCTGAAGTCGCCGGTACGCGCCGCCCATTGCAAAAGGTGGATTGTGTCCGGGTTCCAAGCGTGGGCCTCGCCGTTTTTGCGGTAACGGTACTGGCCGTCCCCGACAAGGAGGCCGTCCGCCGGGCTGTTCCCCGGACGCGCCGTGCGATGCGCGACAAGGGCTTCCCGGTAGCGCGCGCGGGCCTCCGCCTCGAGGTCGGCAAAGGTCGCGCCGCCGATCCGCGAGGGGGTAAGGCAGAAGCATTTGTCGATAACTTCCGCCTGAAGGCCCAGTGCCTCGAAGATCTGTGCGCCCCGATACGACCGGAGCGTTGACGTGCCCATCTTGCTGGACACCTTGAGGAGGGCCTTGCTTATGCCCTTCATGTAGTTGTGCGCCGCGTGGGTGTATTCGCCGGAACGCTTGCCGTCAAAGCCCCGACAGATGTCGCTGATGACGGTGAGCGCGCCGTAGGGACAGACGAGGTCGGCCCCGTAGCCAAAGAGCAGCGCGAAGTGCATGATCTCACGCGGCTCGGCGGTGTCCACGATAAGCGACGCCTTCATGCGGAGCCCGGCCTTGATAAGCGCGTGATGCACCGCGCCCGTTGCCAGAAGCGAGGGGATGGCGATCTTGCCGCTTTTCGGCTCGGTGGCCTCCTTGTCGCAGAGCACGATGAGGGACGCGCCCCCCTGGACCGCCTCAATCACGGCGGCGCACAGGTTATCGATGGCCTTTTCCAGAGAACAAGCCCCGCTCGTCTCACCCTCCCCGTCAAACACCGCGTCAAACCGTTCCATCGGGAAGGCGGCCGGGTCAAGCAGTTCCAGTCGCTCCAGTTCCACCGGCAGAATCACCGGGTTCTTCACCTTGATCCGCTTGCAGTGCGCCTCCGTCCCCTCGAGCAGGTTCCGCTCAGGCCCGACAAAACTCGTGAGCGACATCACCAAGTCCTCGCGGATCGAGTCAATCGGCGGGTTGGTCACCTGCGCGAACAGTTGCTTGAAGTAGGCGAACACCCGCTGGGGCTTCGCGGAAAACACGGCGAGCGGGGTGTCTGTCCCCATCGAAGCGGTCGGCTCCTGCCCCGTCTCCGTCATCGGCAGCAACAACTGGCTGCGGTCCTCGCGGGTATAGCCGAAAGCCCGCTCCATAAACAACAACTCTTCGGGCGCGGGCTTGAGCAAATCCACGGGCTCGCGCTGTTCGAGCGTGATGACGTTCTTTTCCACCCAGTCCGCGTAAGGTTTCGCGGTGGCAACGGCGTGCTTGACCTCGGCATCGGGGATAATCCGCCCCTCCTCAAGGTCAACCAGCAACAGTTTCCCCGGCAAGAGCCGCCCCTTGTAGGCGATCTCCTCAGGCTTAAAATCCTGCACGCCCGTCTCGCTTCCCATCACGAGAAGGCCGTCCTTCGTAATCGTGTAACGGGAAGGCCGCAGCCCATTCCGGTCGAGCGTCCCGCCCACATAACGCCCGTCGCAAAAGACCATCGACGCGGGGCCGTCCCAGGGCTCCATCATACAGGCGTGATACTCGTAAAACGCCTTGAGCTCGTCCGGTATCGGGTTCTTCTCGTTCCACGCCTCCGGGATCATCATCATCAGTACTTCGGGCAATGTCCGCCCGGCCAGCACCAGCAGTTCCAGCATATTGTCAAAGCTCGCCGAGTCGCTCTTGTCAGGCTCGATCACCGGCAAAATGTCGGCAAGGGCCGCGCCAAACTTTGGTGACGCGAAGAGCGCCTCCCGCGCCCGCGCCCAGAAGCGGTTGCCCTTCACGCTGTTGATCTCGCCGTTATGCGCCACGATGCGGAAGGGCTGGGCAAGCGGCCATTCGGGGAACGTGTTCGTGGAAAACCGCGAATGCACGAGGGCCACCGCCGTCTCCATCTTGCCGTTGGTCAGTTCGGGGAAATAGGCGCGGACTTGATCCGGCATCATCATCCCCTTATAGACGATCACGCGGTTAGACAGCGAGGGCATATAACACCCCGCCTTCCTCAGTTCCTCGTCGGCATAGATAACCTTCTCAAGCCGCTTCCTAAAAAGATAAAGCGCAACCCCACCTGCCGTGGAGGCGATAGAGCCCGTCGTGTTCGGTACGGGCATCGGTGCCCCCTTCGGGGGCAAGGGAGCGTGCTGCCCCCCGAAGGGGGGCGCCGCCGCGCCCTTCTTGGATACCGCCCCCACTTCGCCCACCGCAGGTGCGGAAACGAGGAAAAGCTGCTTAATCTGCGGTTCCGTCGACCGGGCAAACGCGCCCAGCACCCCGCTCTCGACCGGCACATCCCGCTCGGCAAGAATGGCAAGCGACGACTGTGCGGCGATTTCAGGAAGCGCGTCCTCCACCCTTCGGGCAAGTTCCGCCCCCTTTGGCAGAAAGAGCAGTCCCGTCCCGTAAGCCCCCGCCTCCGGCAACCCCGCGACCACTGTTCTATAGTACGAATGCGGAATCTGCAACAGAAGGCCCGCCCCGTCGCCCGTCTTGTTATCCGCGCTCTCCGCTCCCCGGTGCTCCATCCGTTCCAGCACTTCGAGCCCGCGCTCAAGAATCGCATACTCTTTTTTCCCGCTGATATTCGCCACAAACCCGATGCCGCACGCATCGTGTTCGTACTCACTCCGGTAAAGTCCGCCCATCGTTCACTCCTTGCGCCCCCATTATACCGGAAAAACCCGGCAAGAGGGAATAGGCAAGAGGGGGAAGGCTTTCCACTGTCAACAACTTAAGCGAAAAGAAAAGAAAGGTCCGCAGATTTTCGCGGATTAACACGGATCGAGCGGGGTATAATCCGTGTTAATCCGCGTCAATCCGC
>JAISZQ010000111.1 GCA_031269165.1 Spirochaetaceae bacterium | reverse complement strand
CAATATTGCCGGAAACGACTTGCTTCGCTTTGAAGCCAATGAATACGGCGAAAAATTATCAAAAGCGGGAAACAACGTATGGATAAGGGAATATCCCCTCATGCCCCATGGATTCTTTGAGTTTTACTTTTCTCTGAACGATCCGCACAGCGAAAAAACCTTTTGCCCGGAAGAAATAAAAAAATGTCATGGAGATGGAACTCTTGCCGGGCAGTCTGAAGAAGTGATTCGGTTTATAAAGGATAAATGTCTGAGGCTGTTCCAAAACGAATTGACTGCGCGCTAACGCGCGCGGTTTTGGAACAGTCTCGTCTGTAAACAAGGAGGTAATGATTTATGCCAAAGACAACAGCGCAAAGAATTCTTTTTACCGGTATAGGGGTCTTCTTTACGGTAATAGTCATGGCCGTTTACAATAAATCCATTGTAGCAGGCGCGTTTACCTGGGCTCTTTTCAGGCAGTTACCCCTGGCGTTCTGCCAAAGGGCGCCGCTGGCTTTTGTTCTCCAATTTTTTGTGGTCCAGAAATTTGCGGGAAAAATGTCGGCAAAATATCCGACCGACAACAAACTTTTATACCGTGCCATCAGAACGGGTTTTACCGTATTGATCATGTGTCCGGTTATGAGCCTGTATTCAAATATTCTTTATGAAGGGTTCACCCTAGATTTAATCCCCCTTTGGATTACAAAAATGGCACAAAACTGGACGTTCGCGTTCTTTGTTCAAATATTCCTGCTTGGGCCGTTGAACAGGTTTCTGTTTGGCTTGATGTTTAAACCGGAGGATTAAACCGGTGAATACCGTCTCCCTGCCCGCCTGAAATGGCGGGGACGGTATACCGCTGTCAACAACTTAAGAAAATGAGTAACCATTCAGCCGGGGAAATCTTTCGTGCTATGCGGTACGGCTCTCCCTGCCGATTGCCGCTTGCTAAGCAGCACCCGTCCCCGTCCGTCATTGCGAGCGAGCGGCACATTGCCGAGCGAAGCAATCGGCTCAACACTTCGCGTTGAGCTTGTAGGGAGGCCGCCTCATCTGGATTGCTTCACCAACGGCAACTGTGTTGCCGCGGGTTCGCAATGACGGCCCTCGCTTGCTCAACAGTACCCGCCCAAAGAGGCGTGCTATTCGGTATTATCGTTCCGGCCGGGTGAACACCACCGTAAGGCGGCGGCTACCTTCGGTAGCTTGGCTACCCAAAACGGCAGCCTCAAGCGGCAGTACGTCGCCTTGAGACAGTACGTTGCGCCGGTAGCACAGCCGCCTGTAGGTGGTGTTCACCCGGCCCATCGACACGCTATCTTATCACATGGTACTCAAGATTCAATCAGCATACCAACCCGTTACCATATATGTAAATGACGTTACCCTGAATTAACCCGCAGCGCATATTGACTTTTCCCACGATCTTTTGTACCATAACGGTGAGCGTCCAAAAAGTGGGCGCATGTATAAAAAGGAGGAAAAATGTCGATTCATGTTATCTCGATGGTTATCGCGTTTGTCATTTATCTGGGGGGAATGATCCTCATCGGATTGCGGCATTCCAAGAATATGGCCAATTCGGAGGATTTTTTTCTGGGGGCGCGGAGTACGGGGCCGTGGGTAACGGCGTTGAGCGCTGAGGCGTCGGATATGTCGGGGTGGTTGCTCATGGGGTTGCCCGGTGTCGCCTATCTGGGCGGTATGAAAGAGGCGTTCTGGACGGCGTTCGGGCTCACCGTGGGCACGTACCTCAACTGGTTTTTCGTGGCGAAGCGTCTGCGAAAATACACGATCCATGCGGGGAACGCGATCACGATACCGGAGTTCTTCACCAACCGGTTCAAGGACAAGTCTCATCTCATCTCGCTCGTGTCGGTCATCTTCATCGTCTTTTTCTTTACCATATACACGGCGTCCGGCTTTGTGGCCTGCGCGAAACTGTTCAATGCGGTGTTCGGCATTCCCTACGCCGGGGCACTGGTTCTCGGCATCGTGATCATCCTCGTGTACACCGTTTTGGGCGGCTACCTCGCCGTGTGTTCCACCGACTTCGTGCAGGGTTCGCTGATGTTCATCGCGCTGGTCGTGACGGCAATCGTGGGGGCGGTCGCGCTGGGCGGTCCCGTGGAGGCGGTCGAAAAGGTGAACGCCTTGGGCGAGAGCTTTCTTAACCCGCTCGTGAACGGCCCGGGACAGCGTTTCGGCGCGCTCGACATCATTTCCGCGCTGGGGTGGGGCCTCGGCTACTTCGGGATGCCGCACATCCTCGTCCGTTTCATGGGCCTTCGCTCCAACCAGGAAGTCCGCCTCTCCCGCCGCATTGCGACCGGCTGGGTCATCATCGCCTTCATCGGGGCCCTCCTCGTCGGCGTGTTTGGCAAGATCTACCTCTTCCCGCTTGACCTCTCCGCAAACGGGGCGCAGGAAACGGTCTTTATCCAAGTGTTGCTCAAGATGTTTCCCAGTTTCATCGCCGGTATCTTCCTCTGCGGCATCCTCGCCGCCGCCATGAGTACCGCCGACTCCCAGCTCCTCGTCGCGGCAAGCGCCTTCTCACGCGACATCTACACGGTATTCCTCAACAAAAACGCGACCGAAAAGCAAAACCTCCTCATGAGCCGCATTACTGTTTTGATCGTCGCGGCGGTCGCCTTTGTCATCGCCCTCGACCCGGCAAGCTCCATTTTCAGCCTCGTGAGTTACGCCTGGGCCGGTTTCGGCGCGACCTTCGGCCCCCTCGTCCTGCTTTCCCTCTTCTGGAAAGGCGCCACCCGCAACGGCGCTCTTGCCGGCCTCGTCTGCGGTGGTGTAACCGTCATCGTCTGGAAACAGCTCGGAGGCGGCATATTTAACCTCTACGAGATCATCCCCGGTTTCGCCGTCTGCCTCCTCGTCACCGTCATAGTGAGCCTTTTGGACAAACCCGCCGACAGGGAAGTCATCGCCGAATACGAGGCGTATCAAAAGTTGGGAGATTAGCAGGTTGATGAGAGCCTGTTCAAAAACTCTGCGAAACGCAAGTCTCCGCTGTGATTCGGGGGCGTTACGGGGGTTCGACCCCCGTAGAAGGGGGTAGCGTAGGGCGCAAGACCGGAGCGAGGGGGAGACTTCCCCCTGTCAACAACTTAAGCAAATGGAATATAAGAGTGGTCAACGGGTTACACAGATTTTTAGTTTTTTTTGTCCGCGAATGTCCGCGAATACGCGCTGATGGGTATGTATCATTCGTAACGCCATATATGGCGCTTATTCGCGCCATTCGCGGACCAAAATCCTTAAGTTGTTGACAGTGGGAGACTTCCCCCTTTTGCTGAGATTTTGAACAGCCTCACGTGATAAAAAATATGAGACGGGCAGAATCACGGTTCACCACAGATGAAGAAGCGGGCGGTGAAAAATCCGCGTTCACCTGCGGGTATCTGCGTAATCCGTGGTTTCCTGTGATTAAGCCTGTGTTCGGGACTGGACAACTATTCGGGATGTTGCTACAATGGGGAGAATGGCTAAAGTAGGGATAAAACTTGCAAACGGGAAATTTTACCCGATTCTCGATGAAAATAGTTTCTCGGCCAAGAAACTTGAACTGACAACGATTCGTGATGGTCAAACTTCGGCGCAGATTGACTTTTTCAGGAGCGGTGAGTCTGTGGACGAGGCGCAGTATATCGGCACGCTGGTCGTGGATAACCTTCTGCAAAAGTATGCGGGGGAAACGTCTATTGACCTTCGGGTGCGTGCGACGGGAGACGGGCGCATTCTGGCAGAGGCGGAAGAGACGGGCGGTTCAGACGACCCGCAAAAACTGGAAATTGACATCAACGCGCTTAATATGGACGAAGCGGATCGTGAGGAGGCGCGTCTTGATGACGGGCGTGATGCGGATTCCGGTGTTGTTGCGACAAAGAAACGGTCCGTGAGTCCGGTTGTCCCTGTTGTTATTGCCGCGATTATTTTTCTTGTTGCCGCACTCGTGTTTTTATCTTTGTTCCTTGTGCAAGGGTTTCCCCGCCCGAATATTTATGCGGAAACGCAGGGCCGCCAGACCGTTCAGAACGATACCGCGAAAACGCCGGAAAAGCCGCCGTCTGATCCCGCGCCTCAGGCAACCGGGGTACCGGCGAACAATTCCCGCGAAGTGCTTCCTCCTCAAACGAATGTCCCCGACACATCCCGCAAGGCTCTCCGAACCGAAACCGTCCGGTAACCGGTATTTGAAAACACTTTTTCCCCACCGGTTTGTGTGGAATGTTCCGGGTCTCATTGTTCTGCTGCTTTTTGGCTGTCAGGGGGACTTGATTGGCGCATCCTACCGGGAATTTACGGCAGTACTTGAGACCGCCGGGATAAACGAGCTTCTGGAATGGGATTTGGCTCTGGTTGAACGGGCCGCGAGGGAGAAGCCCAACGCCGCTTTTTACACCGCATATCTGCTTGAAAAGAAGATCGCGTCGGAGAGTTCCGGTTCTCCCGATCCCCTTGATCCCGAAAAGGCGGCCCGTATGGACGCGTTTATCTTCAGTCTCTACCAAACGGCGTTGCGGGATGAGGTTGTCCGGGATGAGGCGGCGCAGAGGCTCCGTCCGTTTGTGTTGCGGAACCGGGAACACGCGCTTAAAATCATCAGGATTAAGGCAAATTCTCAGGCACTCCGTACCTTGAAGGCGGCTTCGTTTTTTACGTTGCGTTCCTATGACGAGGTTCTTGCGCTCTACAAGGGGCAAGCCGTTTTCGAGGGCGCGGAAACGATGACTTCTTGGGACAGCGCGTTCCTGCTCCTCTCCCGGCTGATACAAAGCAGCCCGAAAAGCGGCCCGTACGACGCGGCGCTTCACAAGGAAGCGGTGCTTCATGATGAGGCGGCGCTTTACGAGGAAGCGGCGCTTCATGATGAGGCGGTACCTGACGAGGAAGCGGGGCTTCCTCGTGAAATAAGTGCCTTCTTTCTCTCAGGCGAGATTGATGCCGCCCGGCGCTGGTGCTGGGAAGAGATCATGTTGCGTGAACTCGTTCCCTTTTCCAAAGCCGAAGAGAACGCGGTTCGCGGGCGGTTCCTCACCGCCGATTATGCCTACGGGAACGCGCTCGCGCTGTTCCGGTTGTCCTACGCGCATGACGCCCGGCTGTTTTCCCGCAACGGGGACCTCTTCACCGATCTGGGGCGGGCGTTCCTCTACGGCGGCAATCAGGAAGACGGGGCGGCTCTTTTTACCCGTTGGGAGGCGGAAGCCGCGTTGGGAGACGCTCAGACGGCAGGGGATTCTCAAACGGCGAGGGAATCCCCCGAATCCCCCGATTTCCGTTACAAGTGCCTCTACTATGCCGGGCGCATGATGCGTTCAAGCGGCAAGCCGGATCGTGCCGCCGAATATTTTACCCGCGCCGTTGAGATCGCGCCCGACGATGAACAGCGGGATGCCTGTATATGGTATATCGTCGAGATGGGATTCAACAAAAAGATAGAAACGGGCATCGCGCTTTTAGAACAATGGGCGGACAAATGGCATGACGGTGACTATTTTGCCGATCTTTATGACCGGGTCGCGCAATGGGCAGTGGAACGAAAGAGATGGAGCACCCTTGTCCGGCTTTTTCAGGCGGTAGAACAGGGAAACTCAGGCCGTACCCGCGCAAAATACGCCTATATCATCGGCCGGGCACTGGAGGAAGGGCGTACCAACCCGATTGACAGGCCCCCCGATGCCTTTTTTGCCATCGCTTACAACGAAACTGCCGCGCCCTACTATTACGATGAGGCGTTTCTCTATTACCGGGCGATGGCGGGGTTCAGGCTGGGGAAAGAGCCTGCGTTTATCGACATCGAGAAGCGCGAAGAGGCCGCCGGGACCGCCATTACCACGAAAGAAGGCCTGTTTTTGGAAGGGTTTTTCACCTACGGCGCGAAGAACTACGCCGCCGCATGGATCAAGGATTATGCGGAAACGTTGCCGCTTGACGAACTGCGCGTGTTGGTCAGCATGGTGAGCGACGAAGGGTTCTGGGGCGAGGCGATACGGCTGTGCGTCGTTTACATGAAACGCCCGGACTTTGTCGTAACGCCTCCCGACATCGCGCTGTTCTATCCCCGTGGTTATGCGGAACTCGTGAGCGCCTATGCAAAACAGTATGCCATCGACGAGGGGATTCTCTTCGGGGTTATCCGCACGGAGAGCATCTTCATCCCCGACATCGTTTCGCGGGCCGGGGCGGGCGGCCTCATGCAGCTTATGCCTGAAACCGCGCTTGATACGGCCCGGACAATCGCGGTACAGGGCGGCCCCGACTATGTTGTGGACGGTACGGTTGACCGGGCAAACCCTGAGGCCAACATTCACATTGGGACATCCTTTCTCCGCCATCTTCTGAACACGCAGGAGACGCCGTTACACGCGATTCTGTCTTACAACGGCGGGCCCACCCGAATACGCCGCCTCGCCCGCGCTTCCAATCTCCCGCCCGACCTGTTTATGGAGAGCCTCGACATCAAAGAAACCCGCGAATACGGGAAAAAAGTCCTCGCCTCCGCGATTCTTTACGACTATTCCGCTTTTTCTCTTAAGTCCGACACGTTTATTGCCGATATTCTCGGTAATTAGTTTATGAAAGTCGGCAGTTTATTTTCCGCAAAAAATGGTTTGACCCGCAACGCCTCAATTGCGCGTAATGTTTCGATTGCGACCGCCTTTGCGCTCGTTCTTTTGGCCGCAACGGTCGTTGTCTGCATTGCCGTCGCGCTCGCCGTCCCCGGCGATTCACGGAAAGGGCTGGGCAACGTGTTTCTCAACGCCTACGGGTTGCTTTCATTTCTTGTTCCCGCATGGTTCGTGTGGGGCGCGACGATCCTGTGGTCGCCGGTTTTTTCGCCCCGCGCCATCTTCGCGCTCGATACCAGTATCGTCCCGTTCTTTACGCTGGCCGCCGGATTTTACCATACCCGCGAATTCGCCCGGTTTGCCGAAAATTCACCCGTTCTCACCGTGCTGGGCCCGCATGGGTTCAGCGTAACAATCGTTGCCATCGCCCTTATGGAAACCGTGATCATCGGGGCACTTGCCTACAAACTCTTCCCGCACACGCCCATGCGCCGGAAAGAGTTCCGTTACCCCGTTCCGCCAAAAGCGCGGAAAACGACCCTGAGCGAGGCCGACCTGAACGAACGCCTCCGCACGGGGACTATTCTCGATTTTGCCGAAGATCATCCCGATATGCCGAGTTACACCGAGCCTTTTACCGTCATCAGGAATCCCCTCTATTACGGGGAAATTCCCTTGGTCAAGGAACCGGCACTGCCGAACCCCGTTGACGATGTGATCTTGGAAGCCGACCCGGCGTTTACCGCTAGCGATAACGGCCCGGATAACGACCTGCTGGAGGATTTGCTCTGTGAGCCCGGCATTGCTATTCCCGAGGGCGCGGCCGACGGTGATTTGCACGATACTCCCGATGTTGCCGATGGTACCGATACTCCCGATGTGATTGATACGACCAATGTTATCAATACTACCGATGTTATCAATACTATCGACGCCATCGAATCACTCAGCCCCGCGCTCACCGATCTTGACATGGTGTTAAACGACTTGCTCGCTGAAATGCCGCAGAACGCGCCCGATGAACGCGCGGCCCTTGATGCTCGTGATGCCCCGGTGGAACGGGTTCACGGCCTCGATTCCCCGCATACCCCCGATACCCGTGAAGAACTTGATGAGCGGGGAGCAACCCCGGTAGTCCTTGACGATTTCAGCGGCGTTATCGATAAGGATGCCGAGCCGGTCGTGGCGGAGGTTGAACCTCTTGATGAACTGGGTGAAGTTGGAACCCTCGATGAACCGGATGAACCGGAAGAATGCGGGGAACTCGAAGAACCTACTCTTGCCGCGCTTGATGCGCCTATGGGGTCGCTCGTTCCCCCCATTATAATAGAAGAAACTGATGAAGCGACACCTGACGTCGCGGTCGCAACGGATTGTGCGTTTGACGAACCGGCCGAACAGGGCTCGTTCACGCGGCCCCTCCCGCACGCCGCCCCTTACCGCGTTTCTCCGGTCAACTACGAAATCCCCATCGAGGGCATCCTCAAGGAATACCCCGACGGCCAATACTGGATCATCGACGATGCCACACGGGATGCGGCGCGTATTCTCAAAGAGACGCTCTTCGAGTTCAACATTGAGGCCGATGTCGTCGGCATACGGAAAGGCCCGGTCATCACGATGTTTGAAGTGTTGCCCGCGCCGGGGGTCAAACTTTCCCGCATCGTGAACCTTCAGGACAACATAGCGATGCGCCTCGCCGCCGCCTCGGTCCGTATCGTCGCGCCCATTCCCGGCAAACACGCTGTCGGCATCGAGATACCCAACGCCAAGCGCAACATCGTCTCGTTCCGCGAGTTGATCGAGGACGAGGTAACGGGAGGCGGGCACAAAGATACCGCGAAAAGGGTGGGCATTCCCGTCGTGCTGGGCAAAGACGTTGCGGGCGAGGCCGTCACCATCGACCTTGCCACGATGCCCCACCTCCTCATTGCCGGGTCTACCGGGTCGGGGAAGTCGGTCTGCGTCAACACGCTCATCCTCTCGATCCTCTACCGCCGTCATCCTGCGGAGTGCCGCCTCCTCCTTGTTGACCCGAAAATCGTCGAGCTTAACCTCTACAACGACATCCCGCACCTCCTCGCGCCGGTCATCACCGAACCCAAGCGGGCCCTGCAAGCCCTCCAGTACTGCATCTGCGAGATGGAACGCCGCTACAATTGTCTCGACTCGATGCACGTCCGCGACATCAAGAGTTACAACGCCCGCATCAAGGAACAGCGCATCGCGGCCGAACATATGCCCTACCTCGTCGTCGTGATCGACGAGTTTGCCGACCTCATGGCCACCACCGGGAAAGAACTGGAACAGACGGTCGCCCGCCTTGCCGCGAAGAGCCGCGCCGTGGGCATCCACTTAGTCCTTGCCACCCAGCGTCCCTCCACCGACGTGATAACCGGCCTCATCAAGAGCAACGTCCCCAGCCGCATCGCCTTCATGGTTGCCGGGCAGATCGACAGCCGTATCATCATCGACGCGACCGGCGCGGAAAAACTGCTGGGCAAGGGCGATATGCTCTATTCGGGCGCGGCCGACCCTTTCCCCGTGCGTATGCAGGGCGCGTTTGTCTCGGAAGAAGAAGTCGAGCGCGTCGTAGGCTACGTGAAAACCTTAGGCGAACCGGATTATATCGACGACGAGATCTTCTTTGACGAAGAGGACGAGCGGGACGAGGAATTCCTCGACGGCGCCGAAGACCCGCTCTACGAGAAAGCCACCGAAATCGTCCGCCTGCAAGGCCGCGCCTCCGCCAGTTACATCCAGCGCCGCCTCAAAATCGGCTACAACCGCGCCGCCCGCCTCGTCGAACTCATGGAAAGTCACGGGCTCGTCGGTCCTGCCCAGGGGTCAAAGCCCCGCGAACTCCTGCGTGCCGTGTAGCGATTCTGCAGACTATGCGGCAGGGTAAGGCTTCGACGGGTGAACACCATGGTCAACAACGTAAAGATTCTTATTATTGTTGCGTGGGTAACGAATGCCTTTTTCGCGCTTCAGATTTGAATCGGCGAATGTATAAAAGAGGGACGGCAACAGGTTGCCACGTCCCCAAACGGGCGCATTACTGAAGCACGTGTGCCGCGCCCCGGCCCGGAAGTCCGAAACAGGATGTTGAGGACGGCAGAGTTGCCCCCGCAACGCCCCAACCTTCATCACCGCGAACCGCAGATAACACCGCTCTCTGCGGTTCACGTGATTTGTTCGATCTAAAGGTTGTAGAACGCGCTCTTTCCCGCATACAGGGCGGTTCCGGCGAGCTCGTCCTCTATCCGCATAAGCTGGTTGTACTTGGCAACGCGGTCGGTGCGGCTCATGGAACCGGTCTTGATCTGTCCCGTCTCCAGCGCGACAACGAGGTCGGCGATGAACGTGTCCTCCGTTTCGCCTGAGCGGTGGGAAACCACGGCGGTGTACCCGGCCCGCTTGGCCATCTCAATCGCCTCGTAGGTCTCGGTAACGGTGCCGATCTGGTTCACCTTGATGAGGATGGAATTACAGCTTCCTTCCTTAATGCCACGTTGAAGACGCTTGGTGTTGGTCACGAAGAAGTCGTCGCCGACAATCTGGATCTTTGAGCCGAGTTTCTTCGTCATGTTGACGTAACCGGTCCAGTCGTTCTGGTCGAGCGGGTCTTCAATCGAGATGATCGGGTATTTGGCGACCCACTTCTCGTAGAGCGCGATCATGTCGTCCGCCGAAAGGACTTCGCCGGGGTTGGACTTCCAGAACTTGTAGCCCTTGCCGCCGCCTTCTTCAAAAAGCTCGGAACTCGCGCAGTCCATCGCAATGCCGAACTGTTCTTTGTCCGCCTTGTATCCGGCTTTTTCGATAGCCTTCACGATAAACTGGAGGGCCTCCTCGTTGGCGATGTCCGGGGCAAACCCGCCCTCGTCGCCGACCGCCGTGTTCTTGCCTGCGTCTTTCAACAGGGCCTTCAGGTTGTGAAAGACCTCCGCCGTCCAGCGAACCGCTTCCCGCATCGTGGGCGCGCCGATCGGCATCACCATGAATTCCTGAAAATCCACTTTATTGTCGGAATGTTTGCCGCCGTTGATGATGTTCGCCATCGGCACGGGCAGAAGGGCCGTGTGAATGCCGCCCAAGTACTTGTACAACGGGAGACCCACCGACTCGGCAGCCGCGACCGCCGTAGCCATCGACACGCCGAGAATCGCGTTCGCGCCGAGTTTACTCTTGTTCTCCGTGCCGTCAAGCTCGATCATCGTGCGGTCCACATCGACCTGATCGGCGGCCTCAAGCCCCTCGACCGCATCGGCGATCACGTTATTCACGTTGTCCACTGCCTTCAACACGCCCTTGCCCAAGTAACGGCTCTTGTCGCCGTCACGCAACTCGACCGCCTCATGTTCGCCCGTTGACGCGCCGGACGGAACAATCGCCCTGCCTGACGCGCCGTCATCCAGAATAACCTCCACCTCGACCGTGGGGTTGCCGCGTGAGTCCAAAACCTCCCACGCCTGTACCTGCTCAATATAACTCATAGTTCTCTCCTCGAATAACAGAATGCCCCATGATACCAAAAAACAAACGGATGGTCAATATACCACGAATGCTCCGGCAATACCGAAACAGTTGACCGTTACAAGCCCACTGTCAACAACGTGAAGATTCTTAGAGCCTGTTCAAAAACCCTGCGAGATGCAAGCCTCCGCTGTGATCCGGGGGCGGGGCATCCGTTAGGATGCCGGGCATCTTTGATGCCTTCGGGGGTCTCCCTACAGCCCTCAGCGTCCTGCTTCGGACTTCCGGGTCGGGGCGCGGCAAATGCTACGCATTTGCTTTCAGTCCTGCGTCCGTCCGTGGACGCTGAGCAAACCGCCGCTTGCGCTTATCGGGTTTGCTTAAGGTACGCCCACAAAACCCACGCTTGCGTGGGTCACCATGCACCGCATGGTTTTGTCCCC
>JAISZQ010000103.1 GCA_031269165.1 Spirochaetaceae bacterium | reverse complement strand
TAAGAATTTTGTCCGCGGATTGACGCGGATTTTCACGGATTATACCCCGCTCGATCCGTGTTAATCCGCGAAAATCCGCGGACCTTTCTTTTCTTTTTGCTTAAGTTGTTGACAGTGGGAATGCCCCCGACAACCGTTGCCCAACAAAACCCCTCGGCCATCCATAGACACAGCATAGTTGTCTTTTACCAGATGTATTGTAATCCGTCTTCTTTATAGATTTTAATTTTTGCATCTTTGCTTGCAAACACGTACCCGTTTTTTATACATTGGTATATTAACATTCTGTCAAACGGGTCTTTGTGAATGCTCTTTTGCGGAAGGCGCGCGCTGTTTAACGCATCGGCCGCTTCTAATGGAATTAATGCAAATCCCATTTCCTCGCAGTATGCAGGGATGTTGCTTATGTCAAAAAAATCCATTGCTGATGGAAGTTGTTCCCAAGTTTCAGTTTTTGAATGCATTCCATAGCCGACCGGATTTTGGGACAGTCTCAATTTTCCAATACTCTGTTTTAATGCGATTTCCCATAAGGATACCGCGCTTACTAATACTTCATTGTTTACATCCTTTAGTTCCCGTATTATCTTTTCAGATAATTCGTTGCTTTTTCCAATTGACCACAGTAAGGTATGCGTATCCAGTAACAGTCTCATTGTATACCCAATAATTCCTCGGAGGTCATTTTAAAATCATCCTTAAACTCAATGTTGATTTTCCCGTCTAAAGCTCCAATTTTCCGTTCCTGTCTTTTTTCTTCGTCATAGGGAACAATCATTGCTACGGGTTTTTTCGTTTTGCCATACAGTATCCCCACTTTTTTCCCATTTCTCACCTCTTTAAGGATTTCAGAGAAATGCGTCCTGACCTCTCCGGCGGCAATTGCTTTCATAGGCATGATGATACTCGATTTTTGGTAATTTGTCAACGCGCGGCGCAAGGCGGGGATTTTTTACGGCGTTTTTTGGCCGGTGTAAACCTTGGGGAATTGTGCCTCCTGACCAACAAAAAGCCCCGGCCCCCGGTTTTGGTTGTCCGCGAATGAACGCGAATACTTTACCGCCATTTGCACACCGCATACCCCTGCCGCCCGTCATTGCGAGCGAGCCGCTTGTTAGAGCGGGCAAAACAATCAAAACGAGCCATTCCCTAGATTGCTTCGCTTCGCTCGCAATGACGGGCGGGTAAACGGGCGGGACAGGTTCCGTCCCGCCGGTCGAACCAAACGACACGATTGCCGGAAGACCGTGAGGCCCACTAAACACTACCCGCCCAACGACGCGTACCAGTTGGTGTGTTCTGTAGCCGGGTGAGTGCCGCTTTACGGGGCATTGTCGCCGCCACCTTAAAAGGCGGTACCGCCCCTGTAAAGCGGCACTCACCCGGCGTATCGATAAGTTATCAGTACCAAATGGTACATAAAGCCTCCATAAGGCCTCCTTTTTGCTTTGACAACCGGCGGGTTTGTGGTAAAATAAGAGTGTGGAACAGCGGACCATCTATTCGAAAATCGTTCCTCTGGGCGTTTCCGCACTCTTCCTGCTCAATGCGGGTATCGCGTTCGCGGTTCGCTATACGCCTCCCGATGCGCCGATTCCGTTCTTTATTGACGCATGGCCGGGGGAAAGCAGGCTGATTTTCTTTGTGACGTTTTACGCCTCGCTCGCTATCTGCGCCGTTTCGCTTGCCGTGGTTTTTCTTTCCCGCGCCTTTCTACTCCGGGGATTGTGCCTTATGCTGAGCCTCGCCACGGCAGTCATCGGCAACTATATCATCGAAGACCTCTTCACGATCCATTTTTCCGTGTACACGGCCCATCTCATCATCATCGGCACGGCGTTTTCGCCGCCGAAAAATTATTGCGCCGCCGCCATCTCCCTTGCGTTCTTTATGCTGTGCCTCTATCACCCGTCTTTTTTCGGCCTCCCGCCCAACATCAAGGGTTTTCCGTCATACACGACCCCTGAGATAACGTTGCTTCTGTCCGTGTCGTGCATGATCACCACCGCGTTGATGGTTATCATCGCCTTCTCCCAAAAATATGAAAACTGCTGCCGCATGGTCGATCATCTCAACGAAACCGTTACAAAGATGACGCTGTTCAACCACCGCTTGCAGGATTATGTGAAAAACGAGGAAGAGGAGGTTGTCAAAAAAGACCGGCTCCGGTTCACGAGCGACCTCCACGACAGTTGCGGCTATGTCTTCACCAATATTATCGCCATGACCGACGCGGCGATGAGCCAGCCGGTGACGGTTCCGGGGATAGACGCGCAAAAAACGCAGGAAACGTTTTCGCTGATTCAGCAGCAAGCGCGGGACGGCCTTCAAAAGACGCGTCTGATTCTCCGCAGCATCCGTGAAATTCAGGATCCTCAGGCGAGCAGCGTCGAGATGATCTTCGAGATGAAGAAGATTCTCGAAGAGATAACGGACATCGCCGTCATCATCGACACGGGCAATATGAAAGAGCGGGATGATTCCCGTTTGAATTTCGCGCTCACCCGGATTGTGCAGGAGGCGTTTACCAATTCGGTGCGCCACGGGCAGGCGACAAAGATACATATCAGCTTCTGGGAATTTCCCGAAACGCTGGAGATGATCATGCGCGATAACGGCAAGGGTTCCAAGTACATCGTGAAAGGGATCGGGCTTGCCGGCATGGAAGAGCGGCTCGGAGCGTTGGGCGGCAAACTCGAAGTATACTCCCCGGAAGACGGGGGGTTTGTGTTAAAGGTGGCGATTCCATTATGAACGAAAACAACCCGCCGGCTTTTCCGTTGCGGCCGCCGCGCCTTTTGCTGGTTGACGACCAAGCGCTCTTTGCCGAGAGTCTGGCTACGTCGTTGCGGCATTACGCGCCGGACATTGACATCATCGGCATCGCGGGAAACGGGAAAGAGGCGGTGAAAATGGCGCAGGAATTGGAACCCGACGTGATCCTCATGGACATCAAGATGCCGGTGATGGACGGCGTGGAGGCGGTGGCACTCATCAAGCGGGAAAACGCCGCCACGAAAATCATCATGCTTTCGACCTATGACGAGGATGCCCTTGTCCGTTCCGCGTTGCAGGCCGGCGCGTCCGGGTATCTGTTGAAAGATATTTCCCCGACGGAACTGATAGCGGCGATTCGGGCATTGAGTTCCGGGGTCGTGCAGATTTCCCCTGAGATCGTGCGAAAACTTATCGAGGACAAGTACCAAGCGCCGGACGCGAAAACCGCGCGAGGCATCAACGAAGGCGCGTTTGAATGGCTGTCCGATCTCACGAAACGCGAGCGGGAAATATTTACGCTCATCGTCCTCGGTTACGACAACGAACAAATCGGCAAGAAATTCGACCTTGCCATTCAGACGGTCCGCAACCAGGTGAGTACGATTTACTCAAAACTCGGCGTGAAGAACCGTTTTGAGATTATCCGCCTCGCCAATCGAAAAAATTCTTTGGGGGAGAAGAACGGTGCGGGGGGGGGGGTCTTTCGTACATAGCACGACAAATTCAGCCGTTTATTTTGCGTATGAACGTAAATGACGTTGCCCTGGGTTCCCCCTTCGGGGGATTGAAAGCGAAAAATGGTAACAATAAAAAAGGCGCAGGGGCAAGCCCCTACGCCAAAACTTCATGAAGAAAGTTTAACAAAACATTGCGCCTGTCCCTTGAGCCCAACGCGCAAGGATAGCGTGCCGAGCAATGCCCGGCGAACCGGACGTTGCCCGGAGAGGTTGCCCGCTTAGAACTTGTAGCCCACCCCCAGTTTGACGGTCGGGCCAATTCCGAGTTTGGTATCCACGCCGTCTTCGTCAGCCAAATCCTTCTCAAATTTATTGGCTAACCGGAAGCCCAAAAGGGCCTCGCCTCGGAAGTAGAGCTTCTCGGTGAGCGAGACATCAAGACCGGCGCCCGCCTTGATCCAAAGCGCGCTAAAATCGCCGGGAGCATCATCGCCATCCTCGTTTTGATACGTTTCCCCGTCAAATTTGGCACCCAAGACCACCTCGTAGTCAATGCCGACCGCAGGAAAAAGCGTCAGCTTATCCGAGAGCGCGAAGGGGTATTTCCCCAGTAGCGAAATGTTCAGGGAGGTTCGTGTGGTATCTACTGCGAACCCAAAAAGTTCCACCTCGCCACCGCCGAACAAGAGCCCAACCGACACTTCCGCATACTTCGCGTCAAAGAAGACAAACGGGCCGCCGCCGAAATAGGTGTTGGTCATTTCTATGCCAGACATTTCGACGCCGCCGGTCAAGTCACCGGCAAGATAACCGCCGCCCCCCGCGCTGAGGGAAAACCCGTCCTGTGCCCAAGCCGCTGTGCCCATCACAACGGCAACCGTCAAAATAGAGATAACTTTTTTCATAAGTATCTCCTCCTTAAAAATATATTTACGGGGCTACCCCCCGCATGGTCAAAAGGAACGCAAACCGGAGCGGTTTGCAGGGAAAAAAGGAAAGGGGCCGCTTGCGCCCGCCCGAAGCCGAAAAACACGGCCTCTGTCCCGCGAGGAAGAAAACGAGAAAAAAAAGCGGTTAAACAGGATGTCCGGTTATGCGGCCGGCCTAAAAGATTTTGTATGGGAGGGGGGGGGGGTGTAGTTTTTCATACACTTTCCCCTATCGCATGAAACATGAGAAAAAGAAATGTTCGCCAAACAATCGGTCTTAGATAACGACACAATAGTTTTATACCATGACAGCAAATTTTTGTCAAGTACTTTGGCGTTTTTTTCGTGTTTTTTGATGTTTTTTGTCGAAAAAAATGAAAAAATGTTCCAATAGCAAACGGAAAATAAAAAATGGCCCGCAGATTTGCTATCTCTTCCGCTGACGGGGGTCGAACGCATCGCGCACTCCTTCGCCGATAAACACGAGGAGGGTCAACGTGAGGGCAAGCGTAACAAAGGCGGCGATCCCCAGATGCGGGGCGTTGAGGTTGGCCTTTCCCTCGGCAAGCAATTCGCCCAACGAGGGCGATCCCACGGGGAGGCCGAAGCCCAGAAAGTCAAGCGAGGTAAGGGTCGTGATAGAACCGCCCATGATGAAGGGGAGGTAACTCAGGGCCGAGACGCAGGCGTTGGGAAGGATATGCACGAACATGATGCGGCTGTTCCGCTCGCCCAGTGCGCGGGCGGCCAGCACATACTCGGCGTTTCGCGCGCGCAGGAATTCTGCCCGGACGAGGCCCACGAGGGACATCCAGCCGAAGAGCAGGGTGATGCCGAGGAGCCACCAGAAGTTAGGCTCGACCACGGACGAGAGAATGATCAGCATGAAGAGCGTCGGCATCCCCGACCACACCTCCATGAAACGCTGGAACACGATGTCGAAAATTCCGCCGTAGTAACCTTGTACCGCTCCCAGCGTGATCCCTATTATAGAAGAAAACACGGTAAGCGCGAGGCCGAACAGCGCGGAAATGCGAAACCCGTAGAGGAGGCGTGCCAGCACGTCGCGCCCCTTGTCGTCTGTTCCCGCCGGGTTCGTCCACGTCGGCGGCGAGGGCGCGGGAGACGGCAAGTCGTAGTTAATCGTGTCGTAGGAGAAAAAGACCGGCGGCTTGAGCATCCAGCCCTTTTTTTCGATGAGTCCGGCGACAAACGGATCCCGATAATCCGCATTAATGTCAAATTCGCCGCCGAATTGAAGTTCCGAATAGGTGCGAAAAACCGGAAAGTAGAACGCGCCGTCAAACCGGACAAGCAAGGGCCGATCGTTGGCGACACATTCAGAAAACAGGCTTACGACAAACAACCCGGAAAAAATCCACAGCGAGACGTAAGCCCGTTTCCGGCCCCTGAACCGTTGCCAGGGGCCGTTTTTTCTCATTCAATCACCGCCACAATGTCGGCAATCTTGAGAATCAGATGATCCTCGCCATCCAGCTTGATTTGATTCCCCGCGTACTTGTCGTAGAGCACCTTCTGCCCGACCGAAACGGTGATCTTTTCCTTCTCCGTTCCCGGCCCGACAGCCGTCACCACACCGGTCTGCGTCTTTTCCTGCGCAGTGTCGGGAATGATGATGCCGCCCGAAGACTTGGTCTCGCTCTTTTCGAGCTTTACGATAACGCGGTCAGCCAATGGTTTTACCTTCATAAAAACCTCCGTAAGTATAATTATAGATTTATGCACCGACACTATACGAAATCACGCGAATTGTGTCAACGCCCTTGCCCCTCGGCTGTCAAACAACATTTGTCGACTGGCAGGACAGGGCTTATCCCCCCTCCCGCCTGTTTTCCCGCCCGTCATGACAAGCGGGCTGCCCGTCATTGCGAGCGAAGCGAAGCAATCCAAGCGAGATAGCCCCCGCTGGATTGCTTCGCTACGCTCGCAATGACAGGGGGCAGAGCCGTCATTGCGAACCAGCGGCAATTTGCCGCCGGTGAAGCAATCCAGACGGGGATCCCCGCTGGATTGCCGCGCTACGCTCGCAATGACGGCCTACTCGCAATGACATCATTTTCCATTATCCATTTTCAATTTTCCATTCGCGCGAAGCGCGCAAAGCGCGCATCAATTCTCCGCAGGGGCAACGCGCTGTTCAACGGGTATGTAGTCCGTGTCGTAGCCGAAATAGCGGGGGCCGACCAGTTCGATCCCCTTGGGGCTTCGCCACGCATCGTAGCACTTGAGCCCTACAATCAAAACACGCTTCCCGTATTTGAGCGCGTCCGTGGGGATCGGGGTAAAGGTTTCGGTATCGACCAGGCAGATGAGATCCGGCGTGGTGGCGCGGATGGTGCCGTCGACCGATACGACAAGGTTCTCGTTTTGGAATTCCACAAAAGCGTTTTCGCCCTTGTATTCGCCTGAACCTTCAAAAATCGCCTTGCCAAAGTTGAACGCGCCCCGCACTTCCCGCTGAATGTCGGTAATTTTGCCCCGGAAAAGTTTATAGCCCTCGCAGACGGCAAGAAAAGTTTCCTCCGGGGATGCCGCGCCGTGTTTCGCCTCGCGGATAGCCCGACCCAGGGTTTCGCTGCGGGTCACAATGCGTTTCACGCCGTAATCCTTCATCGTTTTTCCGTCCAGGCAGTACAGAATCACCGACACCGAACCGCCGCAACTCATGGTAACGGCGCGGGCAAGTTCCTCCGTCCACTTGTTCGTGATCGTGGAGAAGATCGCGCTGTTCCCCTTTTCGTCGGTGAGCGCCATCGGGGTCGCCTTGACCCCCGCTATCGTGAACGTCACCATCTGCAATTCAGGGAACGCCCGGCCCATGCCGTCAACGTCAACCAGCGGCAACCCCAGCCGCGCCGCCGCCGCGAAGGGCAGCATCGAATTCACGCCGCCGGCCTCTATCGGCATCAGCGCGTCAATCTTTTTGCCGTAGTAGCGGCTGATCATGTCGGTTAGCACGGCGTATTCCCCGCCCCCGATGCCTTTTTCCGAAAGCACGGTCGGCGCGCCCATCATCGCAATGGGAACGACAAAAGCGTCGTCCTTCACTTCGTCGGGATCGAGCAGCGTAACGGGGCCGCACTCCTTTATCGCCCCGAGCGCGATCAGTTTGCCGACATAGGGGTCGCCCCCACCGCCCGAACCCAACAGGGACGCGCCGAGCGCGATGTCTTCAAGTTCATGTATGCCAATTTGCCGCATAACTTACTCCTCTAGAATGCCTGAAATTCTCTAAAACCACGAACCACACGAAATGGCCCACTGATTACCCAAATTTTCCGATATATTTTTGTGGGGGGACGCCTCCCCCCTCGCTCCAGACACGCACTCCGGTCGATACGTCCACGCCTAAAGGCGCGTCCGCACCTCCCTCCGTTTGGTCTTACGCTACCCCCCTCAGCGGGTGGCTCCGCCCCCCGCAACGCCCCCGAATCACGGCGACGACTGAATAGTTACGAATATAATCCATTACTTTGGGGAAAATAATGCATTGTAATCTGGCCGCCCCGATGTATACTAGAAAAACAATGAAAATAAGTATGGGAACTATATCGCTGAGTCATCGCTGGCGTTTCGCGCTTGATGAGGAAAACAGCGGCCTTCGGGACGGGTGGGATATGAAGGGTATCCCTGTTTTCCGGGAGGTGTCGTTACCCCATACGTATAACATCGAAAGCGGCACAGAAACATACCGCGGCGTTGTCTGGTATGAATATCATCTGGATTACGATGAGTCCCTTGT
>JAISZQ010000069.1 GCA_031269165.1 Spirochaetaceae bacterium | reverse complement strand
TTCGCGTTGCCTTCTGTATTGCTTCGTCGCTAACGGCAACTATGTTGCCGCCGTCTCGCAACGACGGAACGGGGGCAGCCGTCATTGCGAGGGCGTAGCCCGAAGCAATCCAGCGGGAGGCATCCCTGTCTGGGTTGCTTCGCCGCTAACGGCAACTATGTTGCCGCCGTCTCGCAACGACGACCCAAAACGGTGTCTGACACCGTATTTAAAGGAGTAACCCTTGAATGAAAAAACTGAAAAAACCATTTTTCACTTTCCTCTTGCCGTGTATCTTGTCCTCGCTTTCGCCGCCGGTTGCCTTTTCACAGGACTTTTCTTCCATCGACAGCGATCTCTCAGCATTAGAGACCTTGATACAAGACACGCTCTCGAACTCCGAAGCGCAAATGAAACAATTGGCAGACTTACAGCAGAACTTGACCGAGAGCGGCGCATTACTCAGGACCTACGAGAGCATAATTCAAGAGCGGGAAAACTTGTTGAAGGACTTGCAGACACGGCTGTCCGAAATGTCCGCAATTTACAGGACGCAATCGGACTTATCGGCGAGATACGAAAAAAGCTCAAGGTTCTGGCGGACTTTTACGCTGATAGCCGTTCCTACGGCGGCGCTCCTTAGCGGCGGCCTGGTGTGGGCCGTAACGCGGTAGCCGTCATTGCGAGCGGGCGGCAGTTTGCCGACGACGAAGCAATCCAGACAGGGATGCCTCCCCTGGATTGCTTCGCCAACGGCAACTATGTTGCCGCCGTCTCGCAATGACGATGCCACCTTTTACCTCTTATCTGTTATTTAGTATCTGAAAGTGCCTTCCTCTGCTTTTCCACATACGCCCGTTGTGCCGCCTTCATGTTGGTCGCCCGCTGTTTCAGCAGGGCCTTTTCCAGCATTTCGATACCGGGAGCACGAAGAATGTTGCGGAGCCGGGTATAGTGGGCGCTGCACGCTTGATGAAACGCATCCGCCGGGAACCCTTGGACACGCTTTTTCGGGTCCGTCGGGTAAGTCTCTTCGGCATTTCTATATGCGTCCGTATCTTCCACCACCCCAAGTGCCCGCAGCGCGTCCCGAAAACCCTGAAGCGCATACGTTAGGCTATTTCTTGTATCAATGTCACCCTTCGCGCAAAACTGTAGTTCCTGATTCAGGAAAGCCATCTCAACAAGGATAAGGGTCTGCGGGTCCGCGCTAAGATACGCCTTCTGAAAGACTGCCAGCGCGAGGGCAATACCGTTTTCATAGGATAAGCGCCCCTCTCGTTCCTTACCGGGCACCGCAAAGCCTTTACGGCCTTCATTTATATTGTTTGCGCCGACAAAAATATCATTGAGTAAGCCAGTCTGGTCCAAATTCCGCCTCCGCGTCCGACAGGTTAAAACCGCCCTTTATGAGAAAGTCCACGCCGATAAACTCCTTCGCAAACTTCGCGAGATGGGGAGCAAGGGGCACTTGCTTCATAATACGCATAGCCTCCGCTTTGTTACCGGCCTTTAGGTACTCGTCACCTTTCATAATAATGCCAAGCCTTTCCTCAGTGGTCATCGTTTGTTTCTGTTCCATAGTATGCTCCTTCTTTCAGATAAGAGATAATAGATGAAAAAAAGCCCTTTGCCTATCCTTTCAAGTAAAAGGGTTTGTTTTTACCCCGTCCTTTTTCCCTTTTCTCCGGGAATCGCCGGAAACACCAGCCGCGCCTTTGTGCCTTTCCCGACGACGCTTTCAAACACCAGTGTCGCCCTGCCGTTGAACTGGAGCCGGATCCGTTCCCGAATATTGGCGACACCCACGCGCCCGGGTTGGGGGGAACTTTCGCTGGGAATGGGGGCGGCCGCGTTCAGTGCGGCAAGGGTATCGGCGTCTATGCCGCAGCCGTTGTCAAGCACTTCAAGACAGAGATGGGGGCCCTCATTAGGGCCGTCTTGGGGGCCTTCAAAAAAAGACCGTATGGTTATTTCCCCGCCGCTCTCCGTGTCGTCAAAGCCGTGAATGATCGCGTTCTCCACGAGGGGCTGCAAGACAAAACGGGATATTTCACAATCCTCCGTCTCTTGGGCGATCGCGGTTTTCAGTTCAAAAATATCGCCGTAACGGTATTTCTGAATGCCGGCGTAGTTATCGATGCTTTCGACCTCCTCGCGGAGTTTTGCCGTGTTGTTGGCCGACAGGTTGTATTTCAACAGTCGTATCAAATCCTGACACATCGAGGCTATGTTGTGCACTTCCTGCAAGGTTGCCAGAAACTTTATCGAATCAAGCGTGTTGTACAAGAAATGCGGATTGATCTGGGCTTGCAGCACCTCAAGACGCAGTTCGTTTTGCCGTTGCTGTTCCACGAGTTCCTTTTCAAAATTGGCGCTCAACTGGTCCATGAGCAGGTTAAAGGTGTGGCCGAGTTGTCCCAGTTCGTCACGGGTTTTTATCGTTACCCGCTTTGAAATATCCCCGTTTTCGATGGACTTGCAGGTGTCATAGAGTTGCTGTACCGGTTTGGTGAGGATTTTCGCGTTATAGAAACTGAAAAGAATGCTGATGGCGATAGAGATGACAAAAACCACGTTGAAAAAAGTCTTCATTCTGCGCGTGTCGGGCGTCACGTTTTCCGCTTCTATGATACGGACGAATTTCCAGCCCAGCACCTCCGATATTTCGGAGACGATCACATAGTCCTTTCCGCCAAGCCTGCCCTCAAGGGTTATATCCGCGTTATTCAAAATCGCCGGGTATTCGGCAAGGATGCGCTCAAAGGATTCGTAGGCGGGATAGGTAAACACGATTTCTCCGGCATTGTTTACCATCATCAGTTTTTCGTTGCCGGTCAGCGGCGACAAAATAAAAAGTTCCTGAAACACCGCATAACTCAACCCCACGAAAATCGCGCCCCGCAATGCTTGCGTTTTTGTTTCAAATATGGGCCAGACCCCGGTCAAAAGGTTGTTGTAGGTATTGATCAGGGAAAGGTTATTCTGCGTGTCCACAAAATAATCCGCGCCGTTCCCGCCCCGGAAACCACGCGCGTATTTTTTGAAATAGTCGAGCATCGCGGGTTTGTTTATCCCCAGATTGCTCGAAAAAAACTGCCCCTCCACCCCGACGATGGTAATATCGCCGATAAACGGCTGTATCGTCTGCATCGATTGCAAAAACGTGTTCACCGAAAAATCGCCCGTTTCAGAATCATCCGCCGTCTCCCCGCTCCTCAGCGCCTCGGTGACCCTCGCGCTGGTGATAATATCGCGGGCCGCATTGTCAATAACCCCCATGATGTAATCAAACTGGTATCTCGATCGAATAGTCGCCCGTATATGCACATTTATCTCGTACTTTTTAAGCGAATCCGAATAGGATGTCTGCACCAGAACCGACATGATAATCAGTATAATGCTGCTCAGGGCAGTCATCCCCACGAATATTTTCCACGAAACCTTCGTTATGTGCATATTACACACCTCCTTGTGTTATGATATATAGTGCTTTTAGGCAAAAAAGAGAAGGGGATAGTTGTCCACAGATTGTGCCGTATATGGCAATGCAGATTACGCGGATTATACTCCGCTCGATTAGTGATTAGTGGTTAGTGCTTGGTGCTTAGTGGTTAGATGCGCTGTCCGCTTAATAGTGGGCAGTGCTTAGTGATTAGACGCGCTGTCCACTGCCCACTCCTTTCCCCCGTCATTGCACCTGCGGTGGGCGAGGCGGGCGCGTCGCACCATGAACGGGCATCGGCATCCCCCTTCGGGGGAGAGCACGCCCAAGGACAGCCCTTGGGTGCCCCAAGGAAAGGGCCTCAGGCCCCGCGCTATGACGGCCCTCTCTCGGAGGGGGAAGTTGGCTAAACCGCTTCGCGGTTTAGCTTGGAGTGTCCCGATATGTCCGCTACTTCCCCGGCACCGCAATCAACGTGTCGTCCGTGCCGCCGGAACCATTCGATTCAAGCTGCACAATGTCGCTGCCGCCGGTCTGAGATACGCCGCCTTTGGTGTACGCGCCGCCCGTGTCCCACTTCGCCGTACTATTATTCATTACCCGTAGCGCCGCCGAATACTTGCCGGTGTTTTTGGCAAAGCCGTCGCTGTCCGTGCTGCCCTGTATTCTGCCGCCTTTTAAGGTGAACGTGCCATTAACGATTCCCACACCGCCGAAATCCTCTGCGGTGTTACCAAAAATCTCGCCGCCTTCCATGATGAAAGTGGCACCTTGGCCGACAGACACACCGCCCATGTACCCTCCGATGTTACCCAAAATTGTGCCGTCTTTCATAATGAATGTGCCACCGCTGATGGCGACGCCTCCGGCCTCTCGGGCATTGTTGCCCGATATTTCGCCACCGGTCATAGTAAAAACGCCCGAGTCGCCATCGATCGACACGCCGCCGCCGGGAGTACCGCCTTCTGTAACTATCGTGTTGCCCGTAATTTTGCCGCTTTTCAAGGCAAACTCGCCACCTTCTATTCTGACCAAGGTGTCGCTGTTGTCCGGCAATCCAACCAGCGTCCCGCCGTCAAGGATGAGTTTCTTGTTCCCCCCGATGTTGAGCAAGCGCCCATTGCTTTTCAGGCTGATTGTCCCGCTCCCCTTGATAGTTGCCGGGCTTGCCGCCGCGCTGTCAATGTTGATGCCCTCCGCCTTCGCGTTCACCGTGCCGTTCACGGTAAGGGTCGCGCCGTTACCGAGCGCGAGTGCCGCGCCGTCCTGAGTCAGGTCAAGTGTAACCCCGGGAGGCACTTCAAGCGTAACCCCCGGAGGCACAGTGAGGGCGTTTTCGAGCCGCACGCCCCCCGTGAGCGTAACCGCATCGCCGCTCGCCGTTGCCTTCCCCGCTTCAAGAGCGTTGATGTCCGCCGCCAGTTTTTCCGCCGCCGATAGTTCCGCCGCCGCGTTGATGTCCGCCGCCGGACCCTCCTTGGGCGCGCTCGCGCACCCCGCCAGTACCACGGCGAATGCCACCGTCAGCAATGGCACCATTACCGACACTCCGGCTAAAACGCCACGCGTTTTAGCAAACAATTTGCTTTTCATAAAAGCCTCCATTGCGTGTTTTACACGCATGCGGTCTATTCCCGCCGCCATAATAATTTATGCTTCACCGCATAAGCAGGAATGTTTTGTTCCTGCCGCACGGATAACACCTTTGCCCCTTCGGGGAATTGAAAATGAGAAATGGATAATGGAAAATGATAAGAAGGGCACGGACAGCCTTCCTGCCACGACATTATCCATTTTCAATTCTCCATTTACCATTCGCCGCCAGCGGCGGCGCCTACGGGATGATTGCCTGAAGAATCTCGCTAAAGTCGCCCTTCTTCATCGCCCCGGTCTCCCAGCGTACCGCGTAGTAGAGGTGCTTCCCCCGATCGTCCTCTTCAAAGGAAAGATCAAGGGGGTTCCTCGTGGCAAAGGCCGAGTGAACCAGTTCCGCCACCTTCGCCGGGGGCTTGTCCGCGATGAGCCAGACCAGTTCCAGGCCGTGCACGCCGTCCGGCTTCCCCCAACGCTTCATGTTCGACCGGCGGAACCGAAAACGCAGCACGCGGGGCTTGGGCGTCAGGGCTTCCACTTCGGGAATGTCGTCGGGCCGGGGCACCGGCGTGGGAATGGTGTCGTGATTGGGGATGCCCATCGCCGTGCGATCCTCGTTCGTTACCGGCGGAAACCGCAGGTACCGGTTCACAAAGGTACGGATAACCACCTTCGCCGCCTTTTTCGCGTCGTTTTTCGCCTCCGTGTCCACCGGCGTGTGCGGCCCCTGAACAGCCGTGAAAGCCGTGTGCCAGTCCGTGCAGGCGGTGGCCAGTTTTTGCGCCTCCGCCGCCGGAACGTGCGGCCATGCGGGGGTTGATGTCAGCACCTTCGCCAGCACATACTCAACAAGATTGTTGAACCAGCCATCAAACGCCGCGTCATTCGCGGGGATATAGTATTTACTCATAGGTAAATCCTCCTTCCATATATAATCGAGCCGCATTTCCGCGGCCTATTTCCTAAAAAAGCCCCCCGGAGCCTGTTTCAAGCGAAAAATTCGCCGTTTTGCCCCCGCCTCCGCCTTTTCCGAGCCGACTTATCATCATTCTAAGCCCACTTATAATCATTCTAAGTGCACTTATAATCATTATAAGTGCACTTAGAATCATTCTAAGCCCACTTATATCGTTCTAAGCCCACTTATAATCATTCTAAGTGCACTTATAATCGTTCTAAGCCGACTTATAATCGTTCTAAGTGGGCTTATAATCGTTCTAAGCCCACTTATACCTTTTCTCAGACCACATACCCTCTTTCTCAGAGGGGTTGCGCCCCTTTTTGCGCCCCTTTGGGGCGAATGGAAAATGCGTGGGGGCATGGAAGCTACTCGCGCCCTTCCGATCATTATCCATTTTCCATTTATCATTTTCAATTCGCGCGAAGCGCGTGCGCCCTTCCGATCATTTTCCCTTTTCCATTTGTTATTTTCAATTCGCGCGTAGCGCGCGAAGGGGGGTTGACACGATTTTTGCGTTGTTTTATATAGGGCGGGGGGTCAGAAGTTGCCGGATTGCCGGATTGCCGGATTGCCGGATTGCCGGATTGCCGGATTGCCGGATTGCCGGATTGCCGGATTGCCGGATTGCCGGATTGCCGGATTGCCGGATTGCCGGATTGCCG
>JAISZQ010000007.1 GCA_031269165.1 Spirochaetaceae bacterium | reverse complement strand
CGGTAAAACGACACCTGTTCGCTCCATTTGTCTGTCTTTTGCATCACTACCCGCGCCTTCCCGCGTATAAACCGGAGCAGTTTCGCCCCCTTTTTCCCAGACGCTTGTCGGGAAAACGGCTGCTCATATCTATTGTTTCCATAATTCCCCTCCCTATGGGTTACCTCTTTCCTCTATTGTATCATATTTGTGTATAATCGGTAGCCTCTGCGGGTGGCCCGCCCCCCGCAACGCCCCCCATCATCGTGGGCAAGTCCCCCCGTCATTGCGAGGCCACCTGCCGTGGAGGCCCTTGGGCATATCGTGGGGGAACGACTAACGGGCTCCCCTTCGGGGACAGAGCGCATCCCAGTAAAGGGGGAAGTCTCCCCCTGTCAACAACTTAAGCCAATGGAATATAAGAGTGGTCAACGGATCACATAGATTTTTAGTTTTTTTGTCCGCGAATGTACGCGACTGTGCGCCATACATGGCGTTGCGACTACGCGCTGACGGGTATGTATTATTCGTATTTATTCGCGCCATTCGCGGACCAAAATTCTTAAGTTATTGACAGGAGAAGGCGCGGCAAGTTGCCGATCCCCCCTTTTTTGAAATCGGAAACGCCGGTTCTGGAACGGCCTCTATTGACAAAAAATCGGTGAACGGGTACTGTTTTTGGACAATGTTTCTATAGAGAGAAACACACGGCTTTGGGGCCGAAGTTTGGAGGAACTATGATAAAGGAAGCGATTTTGAAGGCGGCTTCTCGGCAGGATCTGTCGTTTGACGAGGCTGAGGCGGTGATGGACGAGATCATGTGCGGGGAGGCGAGCGACATTCAGATGGCGTCGTATCTCACGGCGTTGTCGGTGAAGGGCGAGACGATCGACGAGATTAGCGGGTCGGCTGCCGGGATGCGTAAGTACTGTGTCCGCCTCCTGCACGAATTGGACGTGCTGGAGATTGTCGGGACGGGGGGCGACCGTTCCAATTCGTTCAATATATCCACCACGTCGGCGCTGGTGATTTCCGCTGCCGGGATTCCGGTCGCCAAACACGGGAACCGCGCCGCATCCAGTAAGTCGGGGGCTGCGGACGTGCTTGAGGCGTTGGGCGTGAACATCAAGCCCGCGCCGGAGAGGAGTGTCGAGTTGTTGAAAAAGATCAATCTGTGCTTTCTTTTCGCGCAGAACTACCACATCTCGATGAAATATGTCGCGCCGGTCCGCAAGGAGCTGGGCATCCGCACGATTTTCAACATCCTCGGCCCCTTGGTCAATCCGGCGGGCGCGAAGATGGAGTTGCTGGGCGTGTACAGCGAGGACCTTATCGAGCCGCTTGCGCGGGTGCTGGCGAATCTCGGCGTGAACAACGCGCTGGTCGTCTATGGGCAGGATGGGTTTGACGAGATTTCCGCGTCCGCGCCGACGACGGTGTGCGAGGTGCGGAAGGGCGTTTTCAAAAAATACGAGATCAAGCCTGAGGATTACGGGCTCGAACGTTGCAAAAAGGACGATTTGACGGGCGGCTCGCCTCAGGAAAACGCGGCGATAACGCTTGCTATTTTGCAGGGCAAGGACAAAGGGCCCCGATGTAACGCCGTCCTTCTCAACTCGGCCGCCGCGATATATACCGCCCGCCCCGACACGACGATCCAGAAAGCGGTTGCGCTGGCACGGGAGATGATTGATTCGGGAAAAGCGCTCAGGCAACTTGAAGCGTTTAAGCGGCTTTCCAATGAGTGAGGTACGAAGGGGGACGGCAACAAGTTGCCTTGTCTCCCCCTCGCTCCAGACACGTACTCCGGTCGATATGTCCACGCCTACGGCGCGTCCACACCTCCCTCCGTTTGGTCTTACGCTACCCCCTCTACAGGGGCTCCGCCCCCGAAGGCATCAAGGATGCCCCGCCCCCGCCGGGGGGCCAAGGCCCCCCGGACCCCCCGGAATCTCCGCGCCTCAATGAAGCCGAACGAAACGCCCGGTCAAGGGCAAACACGGCAGGCGCGGCCGCAGGCGCGGCCGCAGATGCGGACGCATTTGCGGATCAAAATTTGCGGGCTTTCGCGGGTCGAGGATATTCGTTGCGCGAACGAAGCGCGGCCCGACTATATCGGGTTTGTCTTCGCGGAGAGTAGACGCCGGGTAACGCCGGAACAAGCGCGGCGGTTGCGAGAACGTCTGGATGTTGGGATAACGCCGGTGGGCGTCTTTGTTGATGCGGGAATCGCGGAGATTGCCGCGCTGGTCAACGGGGGTGTCATTGATATGGTACAACTGCACGGCAACGAGACGGCGGCGTACATCACGCGGTTGCGGAAAGCGTGCGGCGCGAATATCTCCGATAGTATCAACAGGATCAATAGCATCAAAATTATCAAAGCGGTGAGAATCAGCGACGGGGCGCAACCGCCGGAACACGCGCTCGTGCAAAAAGAGACGTACGGGGCGGATTATCTCTTGTTGGACAGCGGCGCGGGGTCGGGTAAAACATTCAACTGGCGGTTTGCCGAACAGATCGCGGCGGAAGGCGGTTTTGCCGACTCATTTTTTCTGGCCGGGGGCATTCATCCCGGCAACATTCGGGAGGCGGCCGCATTCCATCCGTTTGCGATTGACGTGTCATCGGGCGCGGAGACGGACGGGGTAAAGGATCGGGAAAAGATCATGGCACTGGTCGCGGCCTGTCACGGATGAAGCACGGGGAACCGCCTGACGTGCAAGCGCTCCCGCCCTGTCATTGCGAACAAGCCCATCGTCATTGCGAGCGAGCGGCAAATTGCCGAGCGAAGCAATCCATGGAGAACGCCCCTCGTCTGGATTGCTTCGCCGCTTCGCGTCTCGCAATGACAACTCCCGCTCCGTCATTGCGAACAAGCCCATCGTCATTGCGGCAAGCCCCCCGTCATTGCGAGCGAAGCGAAGCAATCCAGTGCGAGGGCCTTCTTCGTCTGGATTGCTTCACCCTTCGGGTTCGCAATGACTAACCCCCGCCCTGTCATTGTGGGCAAGCCCCCGTCATTGCGAGCGAAGCGAAGCAATCCAGCGTGAGGGCCTTCTTCGTCTGGATTGCTTCACCCTTCGGGTTCGCAATGACAACCCCCGCCACGCGACTCGTAATGACGACATCCTCACCTCTTATCCGCGAAACCCCACGGGACGCAAGCCTCTGCGGTGATTTTGGGGGCGGGGCATCCTTTAGGATGCCTTCGGGGGCTCCCTACCCCTGTCAACAACGTAAGAATTTTGTCTGCGGATTGACGCGGATTTTCACGGATTATATCCCGCTCGATCCGTGTTAATCCGCGTCGCCATCAGGCGCAATCCGCAGACCTTTCTTTTCTTTTTGCTTACGTTGTTGACAGTGGCCTGGCCGTCACCTTACGGGGGAAAGTCCCGCCGTTATTCGCGGACAAGGGCTCTTATCGGCTGATGCTTTCGAGGGGCACAAAGTTTTCCGGGTGTTCATCAAACTCCCGTTCCCCACCGGGCCAAGCCCTTCGCCGTCCTTTATCCGATTCCGCTCAAGGTTTATCTCGCTCGTGTCCTCTATTCAACATTCGGCAGGGAAGCATCATGCCGCAATATCAGCCCCTTGCCATGCTTGAAGGTAAAGCGGCAACCGGGGACTTTTCTGGTACAGTGGTCCAAGAATTTTCGGGCAAGGTCGGAATAATTCTTTGCATTAGGGTTAGAGGAGACAGAAAAAAGAATACGGCCGGCATCGCTTAATGAGCCACCATGACGGCAAATTCGCATGACCTCTTCCAGGGCCAAAGTGTCGGCCTTGTGAAGATGGGGGATGAGTACCGGAGGAATGAGCCCGCCCCGTTTTTTTGCCAACCCGGTACTCCACGCCCGCTGAAGCTCCCGTATCTCTTTATCCACTATAGCGCGGGTGATCATGTCGTTATTGGACCGTGAATAATAGCACATCCTTTTGACCGAATGATTAAGCTCCCGAAGGTTCCTTATCCAGAGCGCTTCGGGGGCAGTCGCAAAGGCGAGCCACATTTTCCGGGCGTCATTTTCAAAGCTGATAACCCGGTTATTGTTTTCCCGCGACCATTCATCAATAAAGAAGTTTACCAGGTTTGGCAGATCGTCAAGGCGGTGGCGAAGTGGCGGCAGGGTAAAGTTCCAGAAATTGATTCTGGACAGGAGGTCGTCACGAAAACGGCCTCCGTGTACTTCCCTCATAAGGTTGCGATTGGTGCCGCAGACAAGCTGAAAATCAATCGTGATTTCTTCGTGGATGCCGAATACCTTAAAGCGTTTCGTCTCGATGGCGTTGAGCAGCATGGCCTGAACCTCAAGGGTCAATTCTCCTATTTCATCCAGAAAGAGCATCCCTTCGTCGGCTTGCTGCAAAAGGCCGATCTGTTCGTGGGACGCTCCAGAATAGTCGCCCTTTTTATATCCAAACAGTGTGGCGATGGCGAGATCTTTGGAAACCGTCGCACAGTTGATCTCCACGAAGTTGCCGCTTAGACGGAATATGTTATTCTTCACCTCGTGTATTTTTCGGGCGACAACGGACTTGCCCGTTCCGGTCTCCCCAAGGAGCAATATGGGTTCCCGGGAATTTTCCGTCACTTCCCGCAGATTTTCTATAATATTGTTGTAAGCTGTGTTGACACTGACGAAACCCGATTTAAGAATCGTCGTGTTGTCGGGTTTCTCCGGAGTACTGTATTCTTTGATAGAAATTGGAAGGTTATGGAAATCAAGAATCACGTATCCGGGATGCTCATTTTTCCTGTGGGGGCTCAACCCGTAAGTCTGGAGGAGCTTGCCGGGAAAACGCCGGGATTCAGAGAGCAGATATATGCAGATTTGCTGGACGTGGGTACCTAATGTGATGTGAAAGTAGTAATCATAGGTTTCAAGATTGAACTTAAATTTTTCGCAGATCCCGTAGAGCCTTGCATACACCTCCTTAAAATCCCAGGGGGTTTCAAAATCAACCACATGAGATTCGACCCTTGTTTCCGGCGAGATCTTAGAGATACCGACCAGTACATTATTGACCAGATCCTTCATGTCAATCTCTGGGGAAGATGACGGATAGATGACATGAAATGCCCAGACCGGAAATTCAGGATGCTTGAAGATGGAGATTATACGCCCCAATTGAGTCGCCGTGTTAATCCGCATATCACGGTCGTGTCCCAAGAGGCTGAACACTATGTTCTTTTTTAGCTTGTTCATGACAATATTATATTATAATATACTTTAATATACAATACTATATAACAGCAAATTTACAAAAAATATATATCAAAAAAAATAATTTGTTAATTCTATATAATATAAGGAAATATGAATGTCGTATATTTCTAGCAAACTTGGCACGCTTTTTGCTTTTCATAGAGGAAGGAGAATCGAATGATCGTTACAAAAAAACAGGAACTTTACCCTGAAGAAAAAGAAATGCCCCTGGCGAAGTATTTTTATAACTATCCTTTGCATTACCCAAGCCCCCGGGAGATGCAAATAATAGACCAGTGCAATCCCATGGATACTGCGGACGCCATAAGACCCGAGAACTTCCTCGATCTTCTCAAGCCGGAAGGATATGACAAGGTTGAATTAGGATACTGCATGTTTGAAGACGGATCTGGTTATGTGGCGACCTACCGGGTACGACCGCCCCATATCACCGATGAAATGGAAAGATGGTACAGAAACTGGAGAAATCTCCGCTCTAAGAGCATGGTGCCTGGTCATGGGAATCTGCGATACAAGATATGGAATCCTGCGGACCATTTTGATCACTACTATATAAACTGGATAGACGGGTCCGAGGGTATCCACACTACCGAGAGTCTTGACCTCGGCGAGGGGGAGAGGAAATACGATACTATACGCCATCAATTCGACTTAATGGATTATGGGCTGACGCAGGATCGATTGGATGAACTGAAAGCGGCAGGTTGCCAGACAAATGGTAAAGGATCCTATGAAACCTTCGATGAGCCGGGGAGCCACTTGTGTCTGGCCTATTCCCGGCCCTGTCCCTCGGGCGGCGTGGAGACCAGAAGCCGTGAGTGGATAGGCTGGAGGCCGTTTAAGGGCAGGCTTGTCCGGGATGAGCGCACTAAATGCAGCCTGGAGTATCTTAAAAAAGTAGTGATCCATACGCTGATTGAATGGGAACACCTGAACACATTCCTGCCTGATCTTTATACCGAATATAAAAATCAGAGCGAGGACGCTGATTAATGAAAGTTTAGATTTCAGTATCTTTTTCTTTGGCTGAAACCTGACTATAAATTTTTAAGGAGATTACAGAAATGAGGAAATTTTCGACAGCGGTATTATTTTTTTTGATCCTATTAACGCTGGTTATAGGATGTAGCAAAAAGGAAGCGGCGGTTCCTTTGGAATCGGGCAAGCCGGATTTATCGGCCCATACAACGCCCGATGGGAAAACCTTTATAACTGTTGCCCTGGGTGACGATCCGGGCACTTTGGACCCTGCCCTGTTTGGCGCCATCTTTGGCATCGATGCGGTGGCGCCCATGGTACGGGAGTCTCTCTACGAACGGGACGGCAAACTGATTCCCCAGATAGCGAAAAGCTATACCGTAGAACCGGACAATCTTACCTATCATGTGGAGATTTACGACTATGTCTACGATACGGCGGGGAACCATCTAACCGCCGACGATGTGGTGTTCTGTTTCAACAGGGCCAAGGAAAACGGGTTTAATTCGACATCTTTTTACGACAGTATAACCAAGGATAGCGATTATGCGGTAACCATTAAGCTGAACCTCGCAACGGTCGGTATATTCGACCAGGTAGCCCAGGTACAGGCTCTCTATACCCGGAAGGCTTTTGAGGATGCCGGCGGCGAGTTCGGTACAAAACCAGTTTTTACCGGACCCTATAAAGTAACCGAATGGATCTCGGGAACTTCGCTCAAATTGGAGAAAAACGAGAATTACTGGCAGAAACCGGAACTGCGTAATATTTACGCTCCCCAAAATGTGGATATCATCAACTTTGTCATTATCCGTGAAGCGGCCCAATTGGCCATAGCCCTTGAGACCGGTGTCGTGGACATGGTATACAACTTGAGCCCTCTTGAGGCTAAACGCTTTGAGGAAGGCGGGAGTTCCGCGAAGGGCTTTAAAGTTTGGACTTTTACAAACCGCGAGACCCAGTTTATGTACCTGAATGACGGAAAAGGCAGCCTGTTTAACAATGACATGGATCTGCGTAAGGCCGTTATGTATGGTGTTGATATACAGAATATGATTGACGGCGTTCTCGACGGTTTGGGAGTCGCCAGTAAGACCTTCGGCAACTCAATGATAATCGATTACCAGCAAGCCTGGGATACGGAAAATTATTTCGATTATAACCTTGCCTATGCCAGGGAATGTCTGGCAAGATCGAAATACAATGGACAGACGGTCAGGATAATGGTCAGCGGAAACGAACTGCATGGTTCCCTGGCCCTGGTCCTCCAGGGTTTCCTTGAGC
>JAISZQ010000057.1 GCA_031269165.1 Spirochaetaceae bacterium | reverse complement strand
GCGTGCCGTTCCCTTCGACAGAGGCCACGAACTTGGTCGTGGCACCGTTAACCGTGAGCACGTGATTCTCGCCCGTCAGAGAGAACCCAGTCCCGTCAACCGTGTCGGGCAGCGTAATCGCAACCGCAGGCGTCTCCGCCGTGATAACGATTTCCGCCTGGTTCACGTCAACAAAGGTGGCGTTAGCCAGCGCGACACTGTTGTCCCCTTTCAGAGCCACCGTCCCCGCCGCGGGCACGATAACCTTCCCCTGTGTGGGCTGAACCGATGCCTCTTCCACCGTGAGCGTCCCGTACACGTAAACCGTCAGGCCGTCAATAATCGCCGTAGCCGTATCGGACAGCGTGTAATTCTGAATCGCCGTAACGGTGCCAACCACCTCTCCGAAGTCAGCCTCGCTCTCCGCCTTCTCGGCATAAGTGCCCGTACCGCCCTTGCCCACAAAGTGCTTAGCCTTGCCGATGGCAAAGTCACCGCTGTGCCCGAGCGCGATATTCCCGCCCGTCTCGGCAAAGGTGATGTCGGCGTTCTCCAGATGCAGGATAGCCGCGCCCCCGGTGTCGTTGCCGTCTGTCGCCAGCGGCCCGACGATATACGCCTTGACCGTCTTGAAGTCAAGGACGCCCCCGCCGGTAACGGTAACGTTGTCAAACGTCAGCTCCGCACCCTTCTCGGAATACAGGTCGATCTGGTGCTGAAGCGCCGCAATGCTGAGTGCTCCCGGGATAATGCCCGGGCCCTGCGTCCCCTGACCGCTGCTGCCTGTCGGCCCCGCCGGGCCCGTTTCCGGGTCACCGCACCCGGTCAAGAATAAAGACACGCCCAAAAGGACGGTCAACGATAATAAGACGAACTTTTTCATAAAGTCCTCCTAAAAATAAAATAAGCTGATCCCTACGGGAAAAGCCCGGAAGCCACGGCCCGTTAAGGCCTGGCCCCCGTTTATAAAAAGAGGGCCAAACACGAAGGAAGCGTAAACGCTGTTCACAGCGTCACTATCTCCGCGTTTAGCGCGGCCCCGCCCACGGCACTGTTTTCCAAGCAGTCATACCGTTTTCGGGGCGCCTCTTTATACTCAGACAAAAACCGCGAACCGCGCGAACCTTCGCCGCCGGGGCGTTGGAAGCCGCATGGCCCGCTTCCGCAATTTTCCCTTTTCAACTATCCATGCGCGCGCGGTTAAGCGAACAAAACCAAAAGAAGGGGGCGCGCGCCGGAAACAGCGCTCAAGAACGGCGGTCCCGACCCCGGATAAGGACACCGGGGCTGACAAAAACGGAACGCCGTCCACGGGCTGCCCCTCTTTTACGGTTTTGAGGAGGAGGGCGGCCGTGTTTATGAGCGCTGATTCCGGCGCGCACGACGCCCTGTTGGGGCGAAGTGGCGGCGGATAATTGACAAAGGAAAAAGCCGGGAAAACCCTGTGAAAAGGGCTTAAAGAGGTTCCAAAAGGGGTGATTAGTGGCTTAAAACGTTTTTGATTGGGGGGGGGGGGAAAGCACCTGCGATAAGGGAGGGGGTCACGAGGAACTTATTTTTCAACAACACCGTTTTTTGCATAACCAGCCTTTCTTATAGAGCCCGGCACTGTTGCCGGGCTATCATGAATACAGGTATACCACACACGAAAAACTTTGTCAAGGGCTGCCCCGCAAAAAACGTGAAAAAAGCATGGTTTGTTGCGATAAAGCCGGGGCGGGGCGAACCCTGCGGGTCGCCTTCGGGGGTGGGCCTACAACCCTCAACGTCCTGCTTTGGACTTCCGGCCGGGGCGTACTCAGTAGTGCGTCCGTCCGGGGGCGTTGCGGGGGTGGGAAACCCCCGCTGAGGGGGATAGCGGAGGACGGCTCAAACCATTGCGGAATATACCCCGCAATGGTTTGAGCTGGCCGTAGCGAAGGGGGAGACTTCCCCCTTTTTGCTGAGATTTTGAACAGGCTCTTAGAAAACGGTTGCCGGGCAGACAAAGTTTGCCCCGTCTTAATCACGCTTCATCACTCCGCCGCGAGCGCCTCTACCGGGTCCAGTTTTGCGGCGCGAGAAGCGGGGTAGAAGCCGAAGAAGATGCCGACAAAGGCGGAGAAGAGGAAGGCGGCAACGCAGGCGGGCAAGGCTATCGCAAACGTCCATTTGAGCACGGCGACAATCACGGCACTGAGGGCAAGGCCAAAGGCTAACCCCAAGATCCCGCCCAGCACGGTGATGGCCGCGGACTCGACGAGAAACTGCGTCCGTATCACGGCGGGGGACGCGCCTATCGCCTTGCGGATGCCGATCTCGCGCTTCCGTTCGGTGACGGTAACGATCATGATGTTCATGATGCCGATGCCGCCGACCAAGAGCGATATGGCGGCGATGCCGGATAACAGGAGGCTCATCGTGCCGGTAACTTCATCGAATTGTTCCAGCATGGCCTGCATGGAGTTGACTTGCAACGCGTACTGGTCGCCGGTTTTTGCCAGCGCGTAGGAACGGAGGTCGTCCACGATGCGCGTCGCCAGGTGGGGGGCCATCGCTTCCACCACGACTTGGGCGGCGTCGGGAGACGGATCGATCTTCTTGGTGTAAAAGCCGCGCGGGATATAGAGGCCCATTTCCGGCGACTCAAACCCTGATGCCGTGCCGGTCAGTACGCCGATCACCTTAAAGCCAAAAAGCGTATCGCCGGCTTGTACCAGTATCTGCGCCCCGATTACGTTGTCGGCGTTACCGTCGGAGCCGTTTGAGTCGTCGGAGTCGGGAAAGAGCATGTTTGCCGCCTCGCTTCCCAGAATGATGGTTTGCGTCCCCTCAACATCGTCTGACACGCCAAAGTATCGGCCCTTCCCCAGCGCGAGACCGGCCATCTCGACAAAGCCGTATTCGACCGCGTATAGGTTGCCGGTGAAGTCGAGGTCGCCGTTTGACAGGGTCGCGCCGATGGTGTTCTTGGGCCATATCTTCTTGATGCCGGGGACAGACCCGAAGATTTCGCTCCGAAACGATTCGTCGAGCCTGATACGGTTCTCCCGTGCCCGCCGCATGAAGCCCGTGCTCACCTGAATCATGTTGAGGTTTGACGAGCCCAGCGACTTTTTGATGTTGCCGGTCGCGCTTTCGCCCAGGGTGCCGATGATGATGACGGATGCCACGCCGATGATCACGCCGAGCAGAGAGAGAAACGTGCGCGTCTTGTTGCGTCGGAACATTCTGAACGCGAAAAGCAGGTCTTCGATCATAGCGATCCCCCTTCGGTCGCCGCGTCGTGGCTATCCTCCGCGATGGCACCGTCGAGAATACGCACCCGGCGGCGGGCCTCGGCGGCCACACGGGCATCGTGCGTCACAAGGATGACGGTCGTCCCCGCCCGGTTGATGCCGGCAAAGAGATTGAGCACCAGCGTGCCGGTCTCGCTGTCCAACGCCCCGGTCGGTTCGTCCGCCAGCACAATTTTAGGCGAGGTGACCACTGCCCGCGCGATGGCCGCCCGCTGCCGCTGTCCGCCTGAAAGCTCGGAGGGCAGATGACGCGCCCGGTCCACGAGCGACACCCGTTCCAGCATCTCAAGGGCGATCTTCTTCCGGCGGCGCATATCCACCCCCTGATACCGCAACGGCAGCATCACGTTCTCCAGCACCGTGAGAGACGGGAGGAGGTGGTACTGCTGAAAGACAAACCCCACCGTCTCGTTCCGCAACACGGCCAGCTCCCGTTCGTTCATGAGCGCCGTATTGCACCCGTCAATCAGCACGAGCCCGTCTGTGGGCCGGTCGAGACAGCCGATGATATGCATACACGTCGATTTGCCGGAACCGGAGGGCCCCATGATCGACACATACTCGCCCTGCCCAATGAGCAGCGAGACCCCGGCCAGCGCCCGCACCGCGCCGTCTTTCATGCCGTACGTCTTGGTAACGTTTTCAAGCACGATAATATTTTCCACGTTTATCCTTTACCCCTCACATTTCCCGTTTATACAACGCATTAATGTGACCACGACCTCACGAACCAATACGTCATTGCGAGCGGGCCACTTGTTAGAGCCTGTTCAAAAAGCCCAGCAAAAGGGGGAAAGTCTTCCCCCTCGCTACGGTCTACGCCCTCCGCTACCCCCTTCAGCGGGGGTGCTCCCCCGCAACGCCCCCCATCATTGCGGGCAACGCTCTCCGTCATTGCGAGCGTAGCGAAGCAATCCAGGGTGAAAGCCTTCCCCGTCTGGATTGCTTCGTCGCTTCACTCCTCGCAATGACGCACGCTCATTCTCCCTTTTCCGTTCGCACAAAGCGCGCGTTGACGCACCCTTCGCTTTGTGTTACCCTTAGCCGTTGCAGGAGGCACACGATGTATGCGATAAAAGCCGAATTTGACGGAACAACAATCATGCCGAAAGAGCCGATTCCGGTGAATGTGCCGTATGAGGCCATCGTTACGTTTACGGGGCCGTCCCGTCCCAACGAGAGCGGTTCTCAGAAGAGCGCGCTCGATTTTGCCGGTATCTTTGACGGCGAGGATGTCGCCATCATCGAGGAGATCATCCGTGAGCGGCGCGAATCCTCCATTAACACCTAACCAAGCCGTGCTGTTTCTTGACACCGACATTTTATCCTGCCTCCGTGCGATAACACCGACATCCTTCTTGCCGCAATCGTTATGCGAAACGGTGGCACCCTCTATACCAACAACATCCGTCATTTTGAATCTATCCCTCATCTAACACTCCTCCGTTAAAATCGCTCACCTTTTATCTCGTTGCCGCCTCACCACGAGCGGGCCACCCGTCATTACGAATGGGCCGCCCGTCATTGCGAGCGTAGTGAAGCAATCCAGTGTAGATACCTTCCCTCGTCTGGATTGCTTCGTCGCTTCACTCCTCGCAATGACGGCAATCTCACCCCTTGCTTCTTCCTTGCCTGTTCCTATTTCCATTCGCGCGAAGCGCGTTACCCGCCGCCTGGCCCGCCGATCCGTATCATCGGCATACCGGGCGTCTGGTTTTGCTGTCTGTTGCCCGTGTTCGTCACCGTGCCGCTCTGCCCGGATCGGGGCGCGACCCCTTGCGCCTTTACCTCGTCGCCCTCGGCAAGCCCGCTCATCACCTTGACGAATTCTTCTCCATAAGGCACCACCTGCACGGCGACACGCGCAAGTCCGCCGTCCGGGAGGATTTTCTCGGCAAAAGCCGCCCCCAGACGCGGCCGGTTCCCCGGCGTGTTGTTTTCGTTACCCGGCGTGACAGGAGCGGTTCCCCTTTCGTTACCCCGGTTATCCGGCCCGGCGGGCGCGTTTCCCATTTCGGCGGGACGCTCGTAGCCTATCGCAAGACGCTCGACAAGGAGCATCGTCTCAGGCGGGCTAATCTCGATCTCTCCGGTGAATGAGTAGTTGGGGAGGATAACGTCGGGCGGGTCGTCTATGCGGATCTCGGCCTTCACCACCGAGGCCCCGCGAGAAGACTTTGTCGCAACCGAAGGGAACGAATAGACGCGGCCTTCGATGACCGTGTCTTGCCCGGCGGCGGCAAGGGCGGGGAAATTGAGCGTCACCTTCTGGCCGGAACGCAGTTTGGGCGCGTCCGTCTCCACCACCTCGACCGTCGCCTTGAGGTACGAGCGGTCAAGAATCACCCCGGCACTATCCTTCGCCTCCACCACGTCACCGACCGCAATGGAAAACTGGGCGATAACGCCGTCGAAGTTGGCGATCACCTGCCGATCTTTGAGGCGTTGTTCCAGCACCTCGCGTTGCTGCGCCAGAAGTTCAATCTCCCGGGGCGAGCCGCTTACCCGCTTCTGCGCCATATCGAAATCGAGTTTCTCCAGATTGTAACGCTGTTCGCTGTCGTCCAGCCGGAGGATAACCTGCCCCTTCGCCACCCGGTCGCCCTCCCGCACATAGACCGCCGTCACGGTACCCGCGCCCGCTGCCTGTAACTGCTGTTCCTTCGCCGCCGCGATGGTTCCGGCTATCTCGATGCTGTTCGTGTACGTCTCGCTGCGGACCCGGTAGGTCGCGCTCCCCGCCTCTTCCCCGCCCAAAATGCCGCGTAACTGGGGAAACGCGATAAAGCCGCCCGCCGCCCCCGCGAGGACAACCACCACGACAATGAGAATAACACGCGCTTTTTTCCCTTTCTTTTTGCGATTCATCAGTTCATTCACTCCATTATCAACTCCCCGATTTACGGAGCGGGGAACGCCCCCATCCCTCATTCTACTATAACACCGAAAGGCCACAGGGGGCTATAAACCAAGCATTAAATGTTTATAAATTTTTGGTTATGGGAACAGCCGCCCCGCCCCTGATGGAGTTGATTTCTCATATGATAATAGGACGCGGACACAGGAGGCGGCATTTTTTCGTTGTTCGATCCGTAGGGCGAGTCAAAATACGCGATAATAATATTCTCCAGCAATTTTTCCCGCGCCTTAAAAACATCCTGATTCAGGAAAACGTTTTTTGTTTTGTTTATCCATAAATTGGGCGCGTGTAATTTCATGTCTTTATAGGGATAACGGAATGCGCCATCCATAAAAGCATCTCTCCTTTACTCCTCCACAATATACAACCCCGTGTTGATGAGGTGCACAAGGCTCCGCGCGTCTGCGGCCAGTATCTCGTAGCGGGCGCGTTGTTCGTTGGTGACCGCCTTGCGGTACTCGCTTTCCGTAACAAGGCCGCTTTGGAACTGGGCGGTGGTGTCCAGGGCGAGCTCGCGGTAGAGCGCGTACTGTTCGGCAAGACGCTTTCGTTCCCACACGAGGTCGGCCCGTTCGGCGCGTACCGTATCGACCGTCTCCTCCCAGTTCCGCTCGGCGGTTTGCAACGCGAGGGCCTCGGACTCGGCGGCAAGCACCTTCTCTTCCCCGCTCAACGCCCCCAGACGCTGTTTTCCGGTGTTAAGGCCCAGCGATAGGGTAAAGGCCGCCCTGCTGTTTGCGGTATCCGTTACGGGAATTTGCGTCCCCACCGAGAGACTCAAGCCCCGCCAGTTCAGGGTGAGTCCCGCATCGGCGCTCACCCGGTCTCCCACGCCGTTTATGCGGGTATTGTTGGCCGTAACGCCGCCCTGCGCGCTCAACTCAAAGTCTCCGGTAGCCTCACGCGACAGAGCGCCTATGTGCCGCGCCCATTGTGCCGCCTCGATTTCGGTAAAGCGTTCCCGATCGCTTCCTGAACCAAATTCCGGCGCGGTCTCAAGGTCGGCCTGCGGCAACAGCGACGGCAGATCAGAGAGCGTTTCGGCATCAACGCCGCAATCGCGGGCAAAGAGGCCCGTATCGCGCTTGAGTTTCCGCTGTTGTTCTTGGGCGGCCCGGTGCGCGTCGGCGGCTTCCAGTTCCACCGTGCGGTACTGCACCGAAGACGGCGTATACCCTTGCGCCCGCGCGACCGCCATATCCATCTCTTTGGTATACGCCGTGTTTTCCAGCGTCAGCACCTCAACGGCACTCTCGTAGAGCGAACGCAACCGTTCGTAGAACTCCTTCTCCGCCGCCCGTCCCCGCCTGAGCAGTGCGCGGTGCGCCTCAAGAACCGCCCGGTCCGATTTGAGCAAGGCCACCGTCCGCTGCTTCCGCGCCGGGCCGATCAGTGTCGCCGAAAGCGTCACCTGCGCGTTCTCCACCGCGACATCGTTTCCCTGTTTATTTCCCGTCCCGCCTTCGCTCACCGTGAGAGGAACCGTAACGCCGAGTTTGGCCCCGTTAAGCGGCGGAAAAGAAAACTCCGCCGTGGGCGTTACACTGAACGCGGTCGCGCCGGGCTCATCGCTTGCCGTGTACACCGTCATCGTCCCCGTGGAAAGCGTGAGGTCAAACCCGTTTTCGATACCGGTTTGCTTCCGGCCCAGTTCCGCCTGCCGCGCCTTTATCGCAAGATCCTTGAGTTCAATGTCGTTTTCCAGAAACCCCGCAAGCAACCGTGCCGCATCTGCTTGATGCGCCGCACCGGCAACATCCTCCGTCCCGCCGCTCTGGGCGTCCGCCGCGTAACCGACAAGCAGTAATACCGCGAGACCCGTTATGTATCGCATTCCCCTCACGAAAGGCTCCTTTCATCTCAAACCCGGCACCGCCGTCTTCTCGACACCCCAGTAAAACAAACCTCAGACCAAAAGTCAATAAACATATCATAAAACTTGCCTAAAAGTTTTATAACCGGAGATCGGGAGACGGGGTTCATTTTTGCCGTCCGCATGGACGAGAACTTCCCGGACCGGCTTCGTGCCGAACCCCATGCGGATGCCCTCGTCTGGATTGCTTCGTCGCTTCGCTCCTCGCAATGACGGGGGCCGCGAAGATGGCCGTCATTGCGAGCGAAGCGCGGCAATCCAGACGGGATGGCGGGCAAACGCTTCGCGTTGCCTACTGGATTGCTTCGTCGCTGACGGCA
>JAISZQ010000352.1 GCA_031269165.1 Spirochaetaceae bacterium | reverse complement strand
TTGCGAGCCTGCGGCAACATAGTTGCCGTTGGCGAAGCAATCTAGCCGGGGAGGGCATTCACACTGGATTGCTTCGCTCCGCTCGCAATGACGGGCGGATTAAATCCGTGAAAATCCGCATTGCCATATATGGCACAAGCCGCGGACAAAATTCTTAAGTTGTTGACAGTGGAATACCAGCGGGCTATGGACTTTGTGCCGTAATCACGGTATACTAGCGACAATTTTTTTTAAGGGAGCATTGAAATGGGGTATAAGGTTGAAATTGGGATTTCCAACAAGCATTTGCATCTCAGCGAGGCGGATCTTGCGGCGCTGTTCGGGGCGGGGCATAAACTGACGCTGAAGAAGGCGCTGAAACAGCCGGGGCAGTTTGCGGCGGAAGAGCAGGTCGATGTTGTGGGGCCTAAGGGGACGCTGAAAGGGATGCGCGTTCTGGGGCCGACGCGCAAGGAGTCGCAGGTCGAGCTTGCGATAACCGATGCGCGGACGATCGGGCTTCAGCTTCCGGTGCGGGAATCGGGCGTACTGGATGGGAGTCCCGGCGTGAAACTCGTGGGGCCGTCCGGCGAAATTACGCTTACGAAGGGCGCCATCGTCGCGTTGCGCCACATTCACCTGTCGCCGTCTCAGGCGGTCGAGGCGGGGGTCAAGGACAAGGACTGGGTAACGGTCAAGACATTCGGTACCAGGCCGCTGATCTTTGAGGACGTGCTGATTCGTTCGGGCGATGTTCACACCAGCGAGATGCACGTTGACACGGACGAAGGCAACGCGGCGGGTCTTGCGAACGGCGATCTGGTCGAGATTATCGGCAAGAAGTAAGCGGGCCGGATCCGGGGTTGTCTACCGGGGCGATGGTTCCTCCTCCCTCCAGACAGAGGAGACGGAGGACTCATCATCCGGGCCAAAAAACGCGGTGATGTTCAGCACGCCGGGCAATGTGCGGGGGAAGGAGATTGCCGCTTCAAAGGGATTGGGCGGGTATTCGCCGAGGGTAAAGGTGATGCGGCCCGCTTCGGCTTCATAGGGGAACGGGGCTTCGTAGACTTCGCCGGGCAGCCCGCCTTTTTCCGTGTCGTGGTCATAGAACACCGTGATCCGGTACGGTTCGTTTGGGTATTCGGCCTTGATGGTGTAGGTGAAGCGGTCCAGAAAAACCGTCTTTTTCGCCTCGATCGTTGGTTCCGTGACCTCGTTATTCACCGGGGTTTCAGGCGGGACGGCATTCGGGATACCGGCAAGGGCAGAGTGAGCGCTGTTGTGCGGCCGGAGCGGATTGTTGGAGAGAATGGCGGCGGCAAAAACAAAAAAAACGATCAGCGCGATGACAAACACGCTCTTCTTGTTAAAAATGACCGCGAAAAAAAGACTGACGAACAAAAGTCCGGCGGAACCTGCAAGGATGATCTTTATAATGGATAGATTGTCGAGTGTCATGTTCCGTCCGTGAAACTCCGCCGCGATGTAATGGGTGTCGGGATCCGTTTCGGGCAGGGGATTTGTCGCGGCAAAGTCCAAAAGACAGGCGGCCAGCGTACTCGTGTCGGGAAAAGCGTCGGGCGCGATCACCATGGTTTTGTCGGTAACGGTTTTGTCGATAGCGATTTTAACGATAAACGTTTTGTCGGTAACGGTTCTTTCGAGAAACGAAAACGGGACGTTCCGTGCCTCAAGGTATTGGGCGAAGGTTCCGGTCAGGTGGAACGGGTTCCTCACCAAGCCCTGAAAAAAGGTGACGGCGAGGGCCCCGTCTCCCGTGCGGCTCACATACATGAGCAGGGCATTTTCCGGGTAGTCAAGACTCTCCAGCAGGTCGTTGAATGCGGCGTTTGAAGCCGACCAGACGTCTCCCAAAAAGACAATGTTCGGGGCCACGTTCGCCGCGTCGTTTCCGGCACCATCGGGCAGCGCGCCGACCGCCGTATCAATCAGGGAAAACGCGAGTTCCATCGGGCAGTCATAGACGGGAAACACAAAGAGAAAGGGATTTTCTTGCGGGGCGGCGTTGCCGGTAAAAAGGGATTTTCCAAAAACGCCGTACTCAGCGAGCAGGTTCCGTTCCGTATATTCGATCGCTCTTTCGTCGAGGCCGGCCTTTATCACGTTGAACGAGGCGGTCTCGTTGTGCCGTACCGTTTGCGGAAAGACACCCATTCCCGCCACGAGAAACAATATGCCCGCCAAGAATCGGCGGAGATTCGGGGGCTTTCCCCCTCTTCGTAAATCGGGGAAATGGAAAATGGGAAATGGAAAATGGAGAATGGCCGCACCCGTTGTCCATTCCCTGAGCCTATCGAAGGGAACATTTTCCATTCGCTGGATGGGCGGGGTCTGAGGGGCGGAGCCCGGGACGGCGTCCTTTGGAGAGGGGGTAGTGAAAGAATTGCGGAGGGCTTTATGCCCGGAGCAATTCTGTAGTGAGGGGTCGGCACCACATGGTGCTGCGGCTTCCCCCCTTTTTTCTGTCTTAAAGGACTTCATGGCTTCCTCACCCGCAATGGCTTACTGTTACGAACCCTCGGTGTAGGCGTGGAGAAACTCAAGCGCGTACTGCTGGATGCCGCCGAAGTAGGCGTCGATGAAGGCGGCGAGGGTCTTGCCGACATAGCGGTAGTGCCAACTCTCCCAACGATAGCCGGTGACCTGTTCGTAGCCGTCGGGGAAGGAAAGGCTCCAGCCGAACCGCGAGGCGTTTTGCGAAAGCCATTTTCCGGCGGCGGTTTCTGCAAATGCGTCGGTGATGGAACCGAAGTCGATCACGAGGCCGGTCTGGTGCTGGCTTCGTCCGGGGCGGGCGCTTTCACGGTCGGCGGTTTCCTGTCCCGATTGGCGGACGTTCCGCTCGTAGACTTCTTTCTGGTACGCTTCCGACCGGTAACTCGACGAGGCCACGAGCGTAACGCCCTCCGCCCGCGCCGCTTCCGCCATCTGGGCAAGGCTCGCCTCCGCCTCGTGCCGGAGCGACAGGTCGTTGCGGTTTATGCGGTACGCGCCGTTTTGCAACGGGACAAGGTCGCCCGGCTCGTAGCCCGGCGGCAGCGGGTGGGTCTTGTCGACCAGCAGGTATAAGAACGGGTCTCCGGCAGTCGCCGCCGCCAGATCGTCTGCAAACGAGCCGTTCTCCGCCGCTTCAAGAATGTTCGCGCTTAAGTGCGCCGGAGTGCCCGCCTCTTTCAGCGCGCGCGCGATGCGGGCACGCGATAGGCTCGGCACGTTTCCGCCGTTCCCCGCCCCGCTTTTGCTTTGATTCACGCTATCCACCTCATTCACGTTTTCGGAAGCCATGCCGGAAGCCGCGTCCGAACGGGATTGCGCCTCCGTTTTACGGCACGCGCCCAAGAACAACGTTCCCAGAAGGAACCCGCATACAAGCCAGTCATATCCACGCATAGGGACATCATACCCTATTAAGCGGGAAGAGGTAAACTACAGATGACCGTTCATCTGTCAACAACTTAAGAATTTTGTCCGCAGATTGACGCGGATTTTCACGGATTATACCCCGCTCGATCCGTGTTAATCCGCGCCGCCATTTGGCGCAATCCGCGGACCTTTCTTTTCTTTTTGCTTAAGTTGTTGACAGGGGGAAGTCTTCTCGTTCGCGCGCAGATAAGAATGGTTGTTCGCAGATTGCGAAGCCCCGCAGAAAGCGGGGGAGAGGCGGCGGGATTCCACGGGGAGGCCGAAAACAGGAAACCCACGCCTGACGGGGGAAGTTGCCGCGCTGTTCCAAGGAGACCGCCTATTTTTAGGGAGAAGCACGCTATTCCATTCGCGTTGGTTCGTGTGGGTCGCGGTCATGAAAAACTTCCGCGTGTTTATCTTGCCTGCCCGCTCATCCGTTTGCGCGCTTTTTCCGCCGCGCGGAAGGCCGCCGTCAACAGCGGGTTGTACGCATAGTCATAACAGCCGGGACGGTGGATAATGCTACCGCCGAAGCCGGTTTTGAAAAGATAGAGGCCCGCCATCGGGTGCGACGGGTCGGCGTTGGGCGGTATCCCGAAGAGGTCGTAATAAGCGCAGCCCGCAGTTTTCGCGTCCCGCATCGCCCGCCATTGGAGCGCGTAGGGGGCCATCAGGTTGCGGTGTTCGTTTGAAGACGCGCCGTAAAGATAGACGGCTTCCTTGCCCCGAAAAAGGGTAACGATACCGGCGACGGGCGCGCCCTCATATTCGGCGAGGTAGAGCGAGACGGCAACGGGCGGCGCGGCTACGTCAAAGAGCGTCCGGTAGTAGGCGGGGTTGTGAATGCGGATATGGTCGCGGCGGGCGGTTTCTTCCAGCAAGGCGTAAAAGTCCGCAAGGCGTTCCGCGCCGCAACGGACAACCGTCACCTTTCTGCCGCCGAGCCGGATGTTGTAACGCCACTTGGGTTTCATTTGGGCAAGGATGGCGTCTTCGTCCGGGCAAAGGTCGACGTGAACGGTGTCCGGGGCCTGCACGGTAACGGCGGCCTTTTTGAACGGGGTGCTCGGCACGGGGCCTGTCCCCGTCATGCGCCACGGGAGGTCGAAACGCGCGAAGGCGGCTCCGGGTACGTGCGGACGGATACCGACGGCGATGTCCGCCAGTGCCGTATCCTGCGGGATTTCCCCGTCCGGCAGTTCCGGCCCCCACGGGATATAGGCGAGCGTCACCACACGCGCCACACGCCGTGCCAGCACGAGAAGCGGTTTTTGCCCCTCGCCGTCAAATGTAACGGTAAACGCATGGGCTTTCCAACCGAATTGCTCTTTGAACGTGCCCCAAAACGGCGATTGGAGAAACGTTGGGGCCGCTTCACAAACGGATAACGGCGCGGCCGCCACCCGCAGTGGAGACAAAGCGGCGCAGTGCGGGATCATGGCGTTATTCCCCACGAAAACGAACGGTCATTCCCAGATATGGTGCTGCCATCAGGCTCACGATACATTAATTTCCAACCAAAACCGCTTGAATCTGTCCCAAAACGTGCGGTTTGAGAACAGCCTCACTCTAGTGTCTCGGCGCCCTTTTGTCAAGAATCACCGGAACCACGGATGACATGGTTTTCCCTAACGGATTACGCAGATTTTTCGTTTTTTTGTCCGCGAATGTACGCGAATGTGCGCCGGACATGGCGTTGCGAATACGCGCTGATGGGTATGTATTATTCGTATTTATTCGCGCCATTCGCGGACCTTTCTTTTCTTTTTGCTTAAGTTGTTGACAGTGGCGCCTTCC
>JAISZQ010000046.1 GCA_031269165.1 Spirochaetaceae bacterium | reverse complement strand
TCGCGCCCCCGGCATTCGAGGCGTCAACTATATTTATACCACACCCGCAAAAACTTGTCAAGCGGTACCTCCCAAAAAACACGAAAAAACGTGAAAAATTTTTGAAAATACAGATGAGGATGTTCCTAAATCTCAAGCGTCTCGCTTTTTTTCGCCTTTTTCGCGTTTTTTTCGCGTTTAACTAAAGCAGGACGGCTCCCAACCGCATATATATAGACGGAGGCTTGTATGCGGTTACCCAGGGAATTGGCGGAAGATGTCTGGTACGAGGTGCGGACGGCGGTTAATGTCGGCGAGCCCTTGTTCCGGCTGGGGTGGGCGGTGGCGCTTTTCTACCGGGTGCTCCGTGAGGCGAAAGGGAAGTTCGGCTTCGAGATGCGGGGGCTTGCGGTTGAGGGGGTGTGGCTTTTCTACATCAAGCCTGTTTACGGGCTTAAACTGCCCAAGATTATGCAGTGGTTGAAACAAACATTTTCCGTCCGGTTCAATTTTCGGACGGGAAGGACACGCGCGTGGCGCGAATGGAAAATGGATAATGTCGTGTTTTGGAGATGGCGCGTTCCCTTCCTATCATTTTCCATTCTCCATTTCCCATTTTCAATTCCCCGTAGGGGTGGGGCAGCCCCCGCCAGGCTGGATTAGGGCCGGAAACGCCTTTTTCGCCCCAATTCACATTTTCCTCCGTGTTCCCGCCCGGCTAACCAGGGGCAACGCCCCCGGTTAGCCAACAAAAACGGCATCACAGACAGCCTCAATGTTCCCACCCCAAGACGGCAAACCATCGCCCAACGATGGCCTCAAGGAGAAATCTACCCCTCTACCGCAACATGAGGTTTTGGAACAGGCTCATCTGATTCTACGCGGCTTTCTTGAACCGGAAGGGTTTGAACTCGGCACCGGTTTCGGTGAAGAACTTGCTGAAAAACTCATAGTATTGCAGACGGACGACCTGAATGGCGACGATCATTGCTTCGAGAAGAATGATGATCACGTTGCCGACGAGGAATATGACGGTTTGCCAGAGGCCGCCGAGCATCGCGTGACTGACTTTTTCGGCCATCGTGAAGATAATGAAGGAGAGAATGGTGTGCGACAGGGCGAACGCGCCGACACGGAGGAAACTGACGGTGTTAGAGATGTAGCCGGAGAGGGTCTCCAGTATGCCAACGACGCCTTCCATGAAGAATGGGAACACGCCTTCGGGGAAGAGGGGCCGTCTCGCGGTGATGATGTTCCAGATGAGGGGGCCTGAGACGATGAAGAAGACGGGAACGATGAGGCAGATCATATCCACGGAGGTAAACACGAAGGCGCTTTTCTGGATGATTGCGCGGACGCCGATCGAGACGGCGTACCAGAAGAAGCAGATGCCGGCGATACCGTTTCGAGAGAAGAGGGCTTTGTCATAGCGGCGCATTGCGATGTTGTTCATCACAAAGAGGATGATACCGATCGAGTTGAGAATGATACCGATAGCGACGGTGAAGCCGAAGAACATGAAGATTTTGCCGATGTTATCTTTGTCCGGCATGAGGTTCAAGAGACGTTCGGTTTCGACAATGCCTAAAGTACGGCCAAACGCAGTGTCGGCGAGGAAGGCGGTGACGGCAGCGGTCGGTTTTTCGAGCAGGGTCTCGTTGGCGAAAACGCCGCCGTAGAGGAGGCCGGTAACCATCGAGAGCGGCCCGATGGCTTTGAGTGGCCCCGCATAGGCTTGCATGCCGGGGAACTTTGCCGATCCCCGCTTGGAGCCGAAGAGCAGCCCCAAGAGAAAGAGCACCGCGCCTTGTCCCACGTCGCCGAACATGATGGCGAAGAGGAGCGCGAAGAAGAAGGCAGTGATTGGGGTCGGGTCGATGGTGCCGTAAAGGGGCGCGCCGTAGGAGAGGACGAGGGGCTGAAAGGTTTTGGCAAATTTTCCATGCTGGAGCGCGACGGGTATCTTTTCTTCTCCGGTGGCGACACGGGCCACCTCGTGCGGATCAAACGCGCGTATCGCCGCCCTGCCCTCGGTCAGGTGGGAGAGTTCCCGCGCAAGCGGCTTGGCTTCCGGCGCTTCGACCCAGCCTTTTATCTGGAATGCGGAAGATGTCGCCGTGAACCGAGACTTTACCTCGTCCATGATCTTTGCCATGAGAGATGAGGCGTACAGCGCGCGGATCGAATCACCGTGTTTGGCCGCAAAACTCTTTTTTTCGGCGGCGATCCTTTCAAGCCGGACGACCGTTTCCCGGAGCTCGGCGCGGAGTTCGCGCAACGTGTCGTCCGGCGTGTCGGTATCTTCCGGCAACGGTACCGGGGAAAAATCCTGTTTGGTAAGTTCCGAGTCGAGCGCGAACCGGCCTTTTTTCGAGGAGACGGCAAGGATGTCGCCGCCGTCTTCGCCCAGAGGGATGACCACGGCCCGGTTTCCCAGATTTTGTTTCAGCGCCTCCTGTTTTTGGGGTTCTACTTTTCCGACACGGAGATTGAGGAACGACAGGTCTTTCAGGCTGGAAATAGGGCTGCCCACGCCGGAAAACTCGGAGAGGGCGGCGATTGCGTTTTCAAGACGCTCCCGTTTGAGATTCGCCTCATATTCGTCTTGCTCGAGTGTCTCAACCTCGTCCGCTATGGCAAAGGACAATCGTATATCGGAATCGGAAGGCGGCTCGGTCGCGGCAAAAGGCTCAGAAGGAAGATCCACCCCGATACCGCAGGCGGCCTTTTTCAGATGTTCAAGCGCGGTAAGGTAGGACGGACATTCTTCATTGATTTTCGCGGGCGGCGTCCGTTCTCTCTCGGCGGCATCGTCCGGCGAGGCGTTTATGCGGGACAACTGCATCCTGCCGTTTCTGCCGAGGAATTTGATCACTGCGTCAACGTCCTGCGCGAGAAGCGTGATGACGAGTTGCTTCATTTTGACCGGTCTGAACATAGTCCTCTTAGTATACCTTATAAATTAAGGAGGGGGAAGTCTCCCCCTTCGCTCCAGCCCGCCGCTTACGCTTAGGGGCTTACGCTATCCCCCTCTACGGGTGGCTCGCCCCCCGCAACGCCCCCCATCACGGCGGAAAAGGGAGCATCGCGGAGTAAAACACGCGTTCTCCAAGTCCCGACATTATCCATTCCCCCGAAGAGGGCCAGACAGACCGAGAATCTCCAGCGCGTCCGCGCCGGTCAGTCCAAGCCGGACGGCTTCCGCGACAGAGGTAAGAACTTCCTTTTCAAACTGCTGTAACTTGATAAAGCAACACGCCGTATCGAGGGTAAAAGGGCTTCTGCGTAACGCCTTCCGCGCAAGACGGTAGAGGTAGAGGGAGGCCTGATTTTGGAAGAAACGCGGGTCGATCTTCCAGTATTGGCTGGATACCGGCTTGTTGACGTATTTCCAGAGCCGCCAACTGTGCCACTGGGCCTCCTCCTCGATATCCGGTTCAAGCGATTTCAGCGCGTCGGCGTAGAGCGTCGGCTTGTTTTTTCCCGGTTTGATCATGATCAGAAACGCCTTGATCTGTTCGGGGGACAGAGAATAGTAGACCCGGAGCCGCAACGCCCACGCCGCGTTTTTGAGACGTATTTCCTCGGCGATGATGTTGGTGATAAATCTCCGGTCGGAAAGGGGCGTCTTCTCCAGTTCGTGCCAGAGAGCCGTGTAATACGCGCTGTTCTGCCGGGCAATGCCGCTTATGTCCCGCGTTATGGATGACTCGCCGTTTTCATCATCGGCATCACCACGAGCCGCGGCTTCGTCCGAGACAACCTGTCCATAACGATCGCCTTTCACGAGCATCTGGAAGAGTGCGGGCGGCTCTGAATGGGGAAACGATTTGCTAATTTTTGCGATGGCTTCGTCTTCGCGCTGTCCAAGCCGCTTTTCAATAGCGTCGATGGTCATTGTCGCGCCCGTTTCACCGGAAACGGCATCGCCGAAAACCAGATCCTCAAACGCTTTGGTACCGGACACGGCGGCGAGACGGTTGACGCGGCCCTCGACAAAAGACCGGGCGATTATCCCGCATGCTTTCGCATATAGATACGCCCTCGCGCCCTTCATACACGCTCTCCCCGCTCCCGCTATACCGCGCCGAGGAAAAACGCGCGTGCCATGGTATTAAAAGCGCCCACGTTCAAGACCTGCGCATCCAGTTCTTTTTGGTAACAGGCCAACTCGTCATCGTAATCGTCCTTGAGTTTCGCCAACGCCGCTTCCCGTTCCTTGTTCAACGCCGCGACGGCATCCTTATATCGGTCGTTGTAGGACAAACGCGCCTTGCGATCCGCCTCGGCGATCATCGCGCCGGCCTTCGCCCGCGCATCCTCCACAACGGAAGCGGCCTCTTTTTCAACCTCCAGCAACTGCTGGAACGTCTGATCCGAATCGCTCACTTCTCGGTATCCTCATACTTTTTCAGCACCTCGTAGACCTCTTTCGCGTTTTTCGCGGCAAGACAGTCATGGTAAAAATCCCGGTTACGAAGCAACTCGGCGATACGCCGCAACAGATGCAGATGTTTTTCCGCTTCCATCGGCGGTGCCAACTCCATGAACACCAGGTACACCGGATTTCCGTCAAGCGAGTCGTAGTCTATGCCCCCGCGCGAAATGCCCATCACCCCGTAAGACCGATTGACAACGGCGGTTTTTCCGTGCGGGATCGCAATCCCCGGATGAACCCCCGTTGACATCTTCGCCTCACGTTCACGAAGTGCCGCGAGAATCTCTTCCCGTTTGTTAGACTTGATAACGGTACAGAAATGGCTCACCATCTCTTCAAAGACCTCGTCTTTGTTCTCGGCCTCAAGATCCGGAATAATAAACTCCGGTAAAAAAACGTCACTGAGAAACATGATGCCCCTCCATTACTCACTTTTATTAAGGACTCTCCGCTGCCCCATCCGCTTCCGGCGCGTCTGATACGCCAGGCGTAGCGGCATCCGTTGTGGTGTCGGTCGCCGCATCCGATGTCTCGTCCGTCCCGGCGTTCGCCGCGTCTTCGTCCCACCATGCGGAACCCGGCGTCTCGTCCGTGATAAGCGCACGCCCGGCCGCCTCAACGCCGGTCCCTTGGGGACTGCGGGTAAGCAACGCCATCACAAATGCCAGCACCAGAAAAAGACCGCCCAGCACCGAGGACGCGCGGGTAAGAATATTACCGGAACGGGAACCAAACGCCGAACCGCCTCCACCCGCAAAGACCCCGCCCAGACTGTCGCCCTCTTCATTTTGCACAAGAACCAGTAATATCAACAATATCGCGACGACAACAAACAAAACCAAGAGAATCGTATTCAAGACACTCATCGAAAACTCCGCCTAACCTATGATAACGTTAAAGTATAACACCATCCCAATTTTTTGTCCAGTGGGCGCAGGAATTGGGGACAAGGCAACGTCATTTACTTTCAATCGTCAAAAAACGGCTGAATTTCAGGAATTGCTACCACGAATCAAGCCCGACGACGGCTTCGAGTTGCCGAAAATTATGCAGTGGCTGATGAACCCTGTTCATTAAGCAAACGCTCTCGGTGCGGTGTCAACTTTAAACCAAAACACGACATTCTCCATTTTCAATTTACCATTATCCATTCGCCCTGTCGCGCGCTTCGCGCGAATGGAAAATAACAAATGGAAAATGATAAGAAGGCCGCGAGCCGCCTCCATCCCCCACGCATTTTCCATTTTCAATTCCCCATTTTCCATTCGCGCACCGCGCGATTCCCCCCTTGACAACTTTTCGCACAAGACTATAATGACACCCATGCCTTTGACAAGGATAAAAGACAGACCACGCCATTCCCGGCAATCCGGCAATCCGGCAATCCGGCAATC
>JAISZQ010000336.1 GCA_031269165.1 Spirochaetaceae bacterium | reverse complement strand
AACGCCCCCCGAATCACCGCGAGGAAACATATCGTGGGGCTTTGGAACAGGCTCTTACGTTGTTGACAGGGGCCGGCAAGTTGCAACTTGCCGCGACTTCCCCTTTTTTCTGAAATCGTAGTTGCTGTTTTGAAACAGCGCGCGATTGCGCTTTTTCCGGCGATCGGGTATACTATGCCCAATGTCGGTGAAACTTCCTTTTCATTTGCAAAAACGCAAGGTTTACGCGCTTGTTGGGGAAAGCGGGACAGGAAAAAGTTTTCACGCGAAACTGGTGGCCCAGAAGTACCGGATCAGCCTCATCGTCGACGACGGGCTGTTGATTAAGGGCAACCGAATCATCGCGGGACACTCCGCCAAGGAAGAAAAGAGTTACATGGCGGCGGTGCGGGTGGCGCTTTTCGACAGCGAGAAATTCAGGCAGGAGGTGGCGGCCCGGCTTGCCGTTGAGAATTTTCGCAAAATCCTCATTCTCGGCACATCCGACAAGATGATCTGCAAAATTGCCGGACAGTTGGGACTGCCCAAGCCGGGCAAGTTTATCAGGATTGAAGACATCGCCAGCCACGACGAGATTGAAACGGCCCTTCGTACGCGCCGCATCGAAGGCAAGCACGTTATTCCCGCGCCTCAGGTCGAGGTGAAACGCAGTTATGCGGATATTTTCTTTGACGCTATCCGCATTCGCCAGAAAAAATTCGGGCCGCAAAGCATCGTGGTGACCCCTATTCATGAAAAATCACTGGTGAGACCCTTGTACTCCCGGCGCGAACGGGTAAAAATATCAGAAATCGCTCTTTCTCAGATGGCACTACTATCGATAAACGTATATGATGCCGATATTAAAGTAAAGCGTATTGATGTGAAGAACGAGGAAAGCGGGAAGGCCGCCGGTTATCACCAGGGTTACCGGCTGATCCTGCTCGTCGATCTGCCCGACAACCGGGAGCTTGGCGGTTTGCTTGCCAGTCTGCAACAGTATGTAATAGAAGACATTGAACGGTTTACAGGAATTTTAATAGAAGAAGTGAATATTGTTGTTGACAAGTTCACACAAATGTGATTAGAATATTTTGCCGGGAGGGTTATTGTAAGGAGAAGACATGAAAAAAATCCCAGCACTCGTTTTTTTTGCGGCGGTCGTTGTTCCGTGGGTTTTTGCGCAGTATAATGCTGCCCCCCTGTATCAGACGCCGCAGCCATATACTTCGAATACGTTGCCTGGTAACGCGGGCATTACCGTCGAAGTTCGCAGTCTCTATTTCCATGTGGTTTCGGACAGCGGCAGTTATGACGCGGAGACGTTGCTTCGTGAACTGGAACTCCGGTTCGAAGTGTACAACCGTCTTTTTCGTTTTAACGCGGCAACGCTTCCGAATCCGCTCAAAGTACGTTCCATCAGCAATAGGGCTGAGTACGATCGCTATGTGACGGAACGTTTGGGGTCGACTCGTGACGGGGCGGTATACCTGCACTACCAGCAGGCGGAACGCCGCGAGCTTATCGTCAACCGGGGAAGCGCGGACGAGAGCCGCATGGTGCCCCACCAGGCGTTTATTCAGTACCTCAGGGCCTTTGTTTCCCAGCCGCCCACATGGATGCGCGAGGGTTTCGCCATTTACTTCAACAGCCTGAAGTTTGACAAGGCCGCCCGCGAGCTTCGCTACGAAGAAAATCTCTCGTGGCTTGAAACGGTGAAAAACCTCGGCGCAAACGGGCCGAGCCTTGAAACGGTGTTTCTTGCCGATCTTCGGGGACAGCCTGAGTATTTCCAGCCGGTGTCTTGGGCGCTCGTGTCGTTTTTCCTCAATGCGGGTGGAAACAACGAATATTTCCGCACCCTCACCGAATCGTTTATGTTGCTTTCCGACCAAAAATCGGCGGGTGAAAACGCGCAATCCGTGCTTGATCGGCTTTTGCGCTGGACCAATCTCGATCAGATGGCCGTCGACTATGCCAACTACATCAATTCGCGCCGGACGTTTGCCGAATTGGTCGATGCAGGACAGCAAGCCTATGCCGTGAAGGATTACGTGAACGCGACAAGTTATTTTCAGGGAGCCGTTTATCAAAAACCCACGCACTATGCGCCTTACTACTATCTTGGGCTGATCTCCTATGAGAACCATGATTTTGACAACGCCGAGGTTTACTACCGGACGGCGCTCAACTATGGGGCGGATGTCGCGTTGCTCAACTACGCGCTGGGCGTGAACGCGGCGACGGCGAATCGTGCCGCCGATGCGGTCAATTATCTGGAAACGGCGGTCGCCACCGATCCCACTCGTTACCGGGAAAAAGCCGAGGCGATCCTTGTTCGTCTGCGCTAGGGATGTGCAGAGATCGCTCTCCTTTGAGGGAAGGAGGGGGAAGTCTCCCCCTCACTCCAGCCATCACAAACGCTTTCATTGTTATGCGTTTGTGCCGTCTTCCGCTACCCCCTCTACGAGGACAAAATCATGCGGCGCATGGTTTTGTGGGCGTACCCCAAGCGTCCACGGACGGACGCATTACCGAGTACGCCCCGGCCCGGAAGCCCGAAGCAGGACGCGGAGGGCTGTAGGGTGCCCCCGTAACGCCCCCAACGGGTGTTGTTTGTCTCTGATCAAAGTTTTTGGGCGGACAAACCGCGCGTAACGTGAAACAATCTCGCAACCATGAACCTGATTCTTTTTGAACCGCGGGAAGTAGAGGCGCGGGAGGGGGCGCTATACGGGGAACTTGCCCCGCATGATCCCCGCGCCGTTCATCTCTTAAAGACACTGCACAAAACGAAAGGCGGCTCGTTTGAGGCCGGAATCATCGGCGGGAATCGGGGCCGGGGGATCATCGTGTCTGTCGCCGCGCCGGTTGCCGTAACGCTCGCCTTGAACGACCCGCCGCCGCCCCGTCTTCCGGTACGTCTCGGCGTGGGATTTGCGCGGCCCATTCAACTCAGACGTATTCTCCGCGAGGCCGCGAACATGGGCCTTGAGTCGGCGGCTTTTTTCGGGACCGATCTCGGCGAAAAAAGTTACCGGCAAACGACGTTGCTGGAGGACGGCGGGGCGCGGGCGGCAATGCTCGAGGGCGCGATCGAAGCCCGCGATACCCGCTTCCCTGCGGTGAACCGTTTTGAGAGCGTGGATAGGTGGCTTGCCGGGCGGGAAAAACCGGGCCGCCGCATCGCGCTGGACAACGTACAGCCTCAAGGCTCGTTTTTTAAGGAGAGCGGCCGCTCTCCGCCGGAAACGGGTTACACGCTGGCCGTTGGCAGTGAGCGCGGCTGGTCGGATCGTGAACGGCGGCTGCTTGAGGCATCGGGCTTCACGCGCCTCTCCATCGGTGAACGCGCCTTGCGTACCGAGACGGCCTGTATTGCGGCACTCGTCCTGGCAATGGAACGCTGCCCCGCGTTTTTTGGGGTACCGTTTGACCCGTTATCTTACCAACCGGAAAACACACCCGGTTTTTGAGAGACATCCTCCACATAATGCGCCCCCAACAATCGCTTGAAATAGCCGGTTACTTTTGCCTCTTCATCGGGGTATTGTTTGGTCCCGATAGCGGAACCGAGTTGCGGATGTTTTCGCGCGCTCAGGCTGACAAAAAGCGGCTCCAATTCCCGAAAAGCATCGTTGTTTATCATTATATCGCTATTCCCCAAATAATAGGGGATATGCGGGATATAATCCTTGAATACATCAACATAACAATAATACGGCAAATTTGTTTTGGTTACGCGCACGGCATTGGCCGTCTCTTTTTCAAGAAACGTTGCGGCGCGTTTTAATGCGTTTATATCACGCATCGTATAAAAATAGGCGGCCGTTTCCTCATCGCGGACCGTTTTATGATTTGGGTACTTCGCAATATAATTTCCGATGGTGTCAAACTCTTTAATTGAAAATAGTTTATCGTCGTTTGTTTTGAAATGATACTGTTGGATATACGCGTAATCCATCCCCAAAGAATTTCGTTCATAAAGCGCGATAATTATGGGGAAAGCGGTCGCTTGAGAAGTCGCCGAGAAAACACCCGAACTCACGACAACCGAATCGATAAGTTGATAATTGTTTTTAAATTGCCCCAGCGCGTCAAAATTGGCCTTTTTGATAAGATACGACAACGGATGCAAAACACACACAAAATCCGCCGCCAGTTTATGATATGAGCGTAAAAAAGACAGCCCTATGTCACGGGAAACGACATCGGCATCCCGCAGGAATTCCGCTTTTTTAATATTATGACGAATAATGGATGTCGTGTCATTGTAGGGCGGATTGCCAACAACAATGACCTTTTCCTTTTTGTCGAGTTTGTATTGCGAACGTGCTATTTCAAAAAGGCTGTTGTGGTTGAAATAAATGCCCTGCGGCGCGTTCTGCCGCGCTATTTCCAGTGCCTTCCCGTCAATATCGGCGCCAATCGTTTTTGCCCCGCGCAGAAACCCGCCGTATCCGCAGGAAGTATCGAGAACAGTATAATTTTCGAAACCGGGCACATTCTTTGCGATCAGCGAATACACAAGGTCAACCAGCCACGACGGGGTATAGTAACTGCCGAGATTCACGGTATCTTTGTGACCGAGATGTTTCTGATCCATATTTTCATACTGTAAGGTTCGTTTTCTTTTGTCAAGAGCCGCGAGACCACGGGGGTAATGCCATTTACTTTGATAACGGGCCGATATGCCGTCGGTCACGTTGCTTTCTATTGTGCTATCGGCCTACCGACAAGGTATCATAACAAATGGCGCGAAAAGCGTTCCCCCGGCCGAATCGTTATTTCAGCAAAAGGGGGAACGGCAACAGGTTGCCGCGCCTTCCCCCTCGCTACGGCCAGCTCAAACTATTGCGGGGTATCCCCCGCAATGGTTTGAGCCGTCCTCCGCTACCCCCTCTACGGGGACAAAACCATGCGGTGCATGGTTTTGTGGGCGTACCCCAAGCGTCCACGGATGGACGCATCACCGAAGCACACCTACGGTGTGCCACGCCCCGGCCGGAAACCCGAAACAGGACGTTGAGGGTTGTAGGCCAGCCCCCCGTAACGCCCCCGAATCACAGCGGAGGCTTGCGTCCCGTGGGGTTTTTGAACAGGCTCTAAGACAAGCGTTGCCCCGCAACCTTTATAGTGCTTCTCCCAAAGGACGCCCCGTCCCGGCTTTATCGCAACAAACCACGCTTTTTTCACGTTTTCTGCGGGGCACCCCTGTTGAAGCGCAATGATAATGTCCTCATATAAACGCAATAGAAATGTCCCATCAGGTAAAATAGTGGCAGGAGGACGAAATGGCAGGGAGACTACCGATGGGACAAAAGGAATTGA
>JAISZQ010000332.1 GCA_031269165.1 Spirochaetaceae bacterium | reverse complement strand
GTGCTCGTTGGTGTGGCTCTCCCATTGGCAACCGATTTCTCAACAGAACCCGCCCCAAGGAGGCGTGCTCGTTGGTGTGAGGCCTCCCGGTCGGCAACCGATTTCTCAACAGAACCCGCCCCAAGGAGGCGTGCTATTCGGTGTGGCACTCCCCATCGGCACCCGATTTCTAAACAGAACCCGCCCAAAGAGGCGTGCCGTTTGGTGTGGCACTCCCCATCGGCACCCGATTTCTAAACAGAACCCGCCCAAAGGAGGCGTGCTCGTTGGTGTGGCACCTCCCCATTGGCAATCGATTTCTAAACAGTACCCGCCCCAGAGGAGGCGTGCCGTTTGGTGTTGCTGATCTTGCTGCTTCGTGTGGCTATCGCAGCCGGGTGAACACCACCGTAAGGCGGCATTGCTACCCAAAACGGCGGCATCAAGCGGCAGTACGTCGTCATGAGACCGTACGTCGCGCCGGTAGCACAGCCGCCTGTAGGTGGTGTTCACCCGGCCCATCGACCCGCTATCTTAGAGCCTGTTCAAAACCCCGCGGGATGTAAGCCTCCGCTGTGATACGTGGGCGTTACGGGGGCGAAGCCCCCGTAGAAGGGGGTAGCGGAGGGCTCAAGCCCGTAGCGAGGGGGAAGGCTTTCCCCCTTTTGCTGGGTTTTTAAATAGACTTTGAGGAGATTTTGAACAGGCTCTTACCAAATGGCGCCAAAGATTCACCCGGTCCATCGACAAGTTACCTTATCAAATAGGCAGGACCTTATCTTTTATCCTGTTTCATGCTATACTGTGAGCAGTCGGGTTCCAGACAAGGAGGGCAAGGAGGGCACTATGCAGACAGTATGCGGTATCGACTTTGGCACGCAGAGCGCGAAGGTCGTGGTGTATGATTATGAGCGGCGGAAGGTCGAGGGGGAGGCGCAGGTTCCCATCGAGATGATCGCGGGGAATGACGGGACGCGGGAGCAGAAGGCCGAGTGGTATGGGCAGGCGTTGGATGCGGCGTTTGCCGGGCTGGACGCGGGGCTCAAGAAGACGGTGCGCGCCGTCGGGGTGTCGGGGCATCAGCATAGCCTCGTGCCGCTTGATGCGGAGGGGAAGGCGGTCTACCGGGTGAAGCTGTGGTGCGACACGTCCACCGAGGCAGAGTGCCGCGAGATTACGAAGGCGGCGGGGGGCGAGGCGCGGATCATCGCGGAGGCGGGGCTTCCGATGCGGCCGGGTTACACCGCGCCGAAGGTTCAGTGGCTCAAGAACCACGAGCCGGACGCCTTTGCCCGCCTCGCGCATATTCTTCTTTCCCACGACTATATCAACTACCTGTTAACGGGCGAGTACACGGCGGAAGCGGGGGACGCTTCGGGGACCGCGCTCTTTGACGTGCGCCGCCGCGTGTGGTCGTCCAAGATCGCCGCGTTAATCGATGATAAGGTGGAACAGTGCCTCCCGCGCCTCCTCAAGGACGGGGAACCCGCCGGGAAGGTGAACGCGGCGGCGGCAAAACGTTACGGAATACCGGAAGGGGCGATCGTCTCGCAGGGCGGCGGGGACAACATGATGAGCGCGATCGGCACGGGAACGGTGAGCGACGGCTTCTTGACGATGAGCCTCGGCACGTCGGGGACGCTGTTCGGGTTTTCCGCCCAGCCGGTGATCGATCCCAAGGGCGACCTTGCCGCGTTCTGCTCGTCTTCGGGCGGGTGGCTTCCCCTGCTCTGCACGATGAACTGCACGGTCGCCACGGAGGAATTTCGCGCGCTCTTTGGCCTTGATGTGAAGGCCTTTGACGCGGAGGGGGCGAAGGCGCCGATTGGGGCGGACGGCGTGGTGATCCTTCCCTTCTTCAATGGCGAGCGGACGCCTAACCTGCCGCATGGGAGGGCAAGCGTGAACGGCCTCACGGTGGCGAACTTCAAGCGGGAAAACATCGCCCGCGCCGCCCTTGAGTCGGCCATTTTTGGCATGCGGATCGGGCTCCAGGGGTTTGCCGATCTTGGCTTTAAGGCAAAGGAGATTCGCATCACCGGAGGCGGCGCGAAGTCAAAGATATGGCAAAGCATCGCGGCAAACGTGATGAAGCTCCCCGTGCGTGTTCCCCGGACAGGCGAGGCGGCCGCGATGGGCGGGGCCTTGCAGGCACTCTGGTGCGCCGAGCGGGCATCGGGCAATGCGGCGGCGTCTCTCGAGAGCATCGTTGCCGAACACGTTGCGCTGGATGACGGCGCAACCGTGACCCCCGACGCGGCCTCGATGCGGGCCTACGATGCGGCCTATGCGGTCTACACGCAGTATTTGGACGCGCTCAGCCCGTTATACCGGTAGGCGGCGTTTCGGCGGCACGGCGATTATTGGTGATTAGTATAGTAATAGAAGGAAGTTATGGCGCAAACACCAGAAGAATTTTGGAGTCAATACGAAGCCGCGCTCGGCGAGAAGGTGGTATCTCACGCGCTGGGCCGCTATCTCGGCGGCTGGGACGAATACGCGCCTCCGCTGTGGGGGCTCCTCATCGTGACGGAAAACGCGCTCCGGTTTCACCACTTCGCGCACGACAACTGGCTGACTTCTTGGCTCTCGCGGGGTGAAGGCATCGGCAAAGAAAGAATTATCGTGATCCCGGTGGAAGCAATCACGCTTGTCCGGTTTTCAGGCGGCTCCAAACCGTGGTGGAAGCGGATTTTCGCCTATAGCCCGCCCATACTGGCGGTCTCTTACCGGAAAGCCGGCGGAAACGCGGGGACGCTTCAGGTGGAAACCGGCACTGACGCGCAACCGCTTGTGGACGCGCTGACCGGGTTGATCGGGAACAGGGTAAACGTATAGAAATATCTTTTAACCACGAACCTCACGATGGCGTGGCGCGGCATTCATTTCTCGGTCCGGTTTCAGAGTATATGTTCGTGCGGGTGCGGGTCAAAAGCCGGGGATATGCTATCACGGTCAACAACGTAAGAATTTTGTCCGCGGATTGACGCGGATTTTCACGGATTATACCCCGCTCGATCCGTGTTAATCCGCGCCGCCATCAGGCGCAATCCGCGGACCTTTCTTTTCTTTTTGCTTACGTTGTTGACCAGGGGAAGTCTCCCCCTTTTTTATACATTGAGCCTGTTCCAAAACTCCGCAGGATACAAGTTTCCGCCGTGATTCGGGGGCGTT
>JAISZQ010000288.1 GCA_031269165.1 Spirochaetaceae bacterium | reverse complement strand
AGGCTCGGGCGATTCTGATGTTACTTCATATATCCGGGCGGTGGTTCCGTTTGAGAACGGCAGTGAGACCGTTGACTTCAACGGCAATATAGGGCCCGCGGGGATCATCGTCGTGGAATACGACCGTTCGGTGGATGACAATATGTATTGGAGCCACAAGCCGGACAACTATTTTAACGCGATCTATTATTACGGCTTGGGCGTCCGAGGGAAACTCAGTGCGTATCTCGGCTCTGCCGCGGATCTGGAGGGAACTTACGATGAGGAAGATTACGGCTGTGATGTCGCCAATGTTGGCGATGCGATAGCGAAATTCACCTTTGCCGACAGGGGCAAATATATTTCCCCCGCTGTAGCCGCGGATTACTACTGGGAGACGGAAGAAGGGTTTTCTGAGCTTCTAGAAATGTATTCGGAGGAGTGATAACACCGGATGTTCAGCCTCCGGGACTTTCGGTACTAGTACCGGGACTTTCGGTACTGGACCCGGGACTCTCGGGCACGAGCCCGGGACTTTCGGGCATGAGCCCGGGACTCTCGGGCACGAGCCCGGGACTTTCGGGCACGAGCCCGAGACTTTCGGGCACGAGCCCGGGACCTTCGGGCACGAGCCCGGGACTCTCGGGCATGAGCCCGGGACTCTCGGGCAGGAGCCCGAGACCTTCGGGTATGAGCCCGAGAGCCTCGGGCATGAGTAAAAGCTATGAAAGAAGACGGGAAAATGAAGGCCGCTTTCTTCTGTTCGAGTGGTTTGTGGTAAATTTCATCTTCTGCGTGGTAAAAGGGTAATGGTATGTATAAAAAAATAGTTTTGTGTCTTGTGTGTACCTTGTGGTTTTATTCCTGTGAACAGCCGGGAGGCGTTACCCGCGATTCCGACGCGACGCTTAAACACTTGAGCCTTAGCGCCGGCAATTTAACGCCCGCTTTTAATTCCGGAATAACGGAGTATGCGGTGACGGTAAACAACGCTATTACTGAAATTACCATAACAGCCGAACCGAACAGCGAAAAAGCCTCGGTGCGCCCCGGCAGCGAAGCGCCGCAGCCCCTGGCCGAAGGAGCAAACACGATCCGCGTTGTGGTAACAGCGGAAGACGGCAGGTCAGGAAAAACCTATACGATTACAGTGCGGAGGCTTGATAATTCCACCGTCGCGATCGGCTCGGCGGAGGAGTTGGCGAAGATAGGCGTTGACGAAGCGTATCCTTTGGCAAAGAATTACATCCTTACGGCGGACATTGAACTGGAAAACTGGATACCCATAGGCAATGCCGCCGCGCCTTTCTCCGGCGGGTTTGACGGCGGAGGCTATACAATCACCATAAAAAGTTTTGCCGAAGGCGCGTTTGACGGGGAAGACGACACGGGTATCGGAATATTCGGCTGGACCAGGGGAAGCGCCGGATTAAGGGCGCTTATCAGCAATCTTACCGTCAAGGCTGAGTTGAATCATATAATCAGCAAAACTGTTGCTTTTTATGTTGGCGCCGTTGCCGGTTATGCCGATGAGCATACGGAACTGAGCAATATCACGGTGGAAGGTTCCCTGGATTTTTCAAATACAAACACCGCTGCTCCCAAACGGCCTGTTTTTGTGGGCGGGATCGCCGGCGCCCTTATCGCTTCGGAACTAAAGAACAGCACCGTAAGCGCCACTATCAGGGGCTTTGGCACGGCCGGGATCGGCTCGTACAATTATGTGGGCGGCCTGGTGGGAATTTTTGACAGAAACGCTGTGAATATCGGCATGATTCCTTCTGTTGTTCAGGGCGCCCCCTTTGCCGGAGCTTCGATTACAAACTCCCGCGCTACCGGCAATGTTTCAGGCTCAACGGGAGGCGCCGGCAGCAATGTGTTTGTCGGGGGGATCGCTGGGGGCAGCCGCTACGGCATGAAAACCTACTACAGCGGCAAAATTGAAGACTGCTCTTCTACCGGGAATGTAACGGCATCCGGCGGGGGTTACTGGTCCTGGGCCGGCGGCATTGCCGGGACCATCTGCGGCGACGGACACGACAACCCGGACACCGGGGGGAGCGGGACCCCCGCCACCGGTCCCACCCGCATTGCCCGTTGTTACGCCACCGGCTCCGTTGCCGGCAGCGGCCCACAGGGAAGCTGGCCCTATGTCGGCGGGATAGTCGGGTATAACTACTACGGCAGCCTCGTGTCTCAATCCTGGTTTGACGGCACGGTTAAGGCGGAGGGAGAGGGGATCAACGATTATACCGGCGGCATAGCGGGATACAACTCGAAGCAGTACTACGGACATAGTTCCCGGATAGAGGACTGCTGGTCCGCCGGGTCGGTGGAAGGCTATCTTAACGGAGGCGGCATAGTGGGGCAGAACCAGGTTGCCGCGATAACCGAACGCTGTTATTCCACGGCGCTTGTTTCGGTGCGGGCGGCGAAAGACGCCGCGGGCAGCCAGGCGCAGAAAGGCGCGGGAGGAATAGCGGGGTACAATTCCATAACAGACGGGAAGGCGCCCGGAACAGTTAGGAACTGTGTTGCCCTGAACCCGTCGATCATTTCAAGCGGCGGGTTTGACCGTCTCTGCCGTGTCGTCGGAAACGGCGGCGGCGACTATAGCAACAATCTGGCGTGGGCCGATATGGAAGTTAGCATCAGCGGAGTCCCTGCTCCATCGCAGGATAAAGGCGCCGACGGCAAAGACGGCGCGGATCTAAGCCTTCCGCTTACCCAAGCGGTATTTGCAAACCTTGGTTGGGATTTCGACAGGGTGTGGAAAATGGACGGCAACCCTATTTTGCAATGGCAATAAATTGCGCCCCATGATTCAGTTCTCCTTGCGGCATACCGGATGCCGTATCACCGTCCTCACTTTTTCCGGCGCGGTTTTGCGCGGGTCGCCCAGATAAATTTCGTGGTGGCGGCGGTCTCCCGATAGAGCGCTTCGAAAACCGGATTCGGTAATAAACCGTTCCAGCCGCTCAACGGTTCCGGGTTCGTCATCATAGGAACCAAGGTGCATGACCTGGACGCACAGACCTTCTGTCCAAACTTCCCGCCGCGCAGGGGACAGCTCCAGGCCCGGTTTTTTCTTTTGCAGCGCAGCCTTCGCCGTTTCAAAAATTGCAGGCGTAACAAAGTCCGGCTGGCGAATCATTGCGGTCCAGCGGAATTTGCCCTTATCGGTGATTTTCGCCGCGCGCCCGTCAAACTCAATGTCATCCACTGTCCACAGGCCCTCCAACGGCGGGACAACATACTCCAGCGTCTGCTTGTTGCCCATTTTGACGGCATAGGAGAGGCCATAGAGAACCTCAATCGCGGCGGCGTATGCTCCTTGTGGGTCGTTCGGGTCGCCTCTGCCGTCCACCATGATAAAAATCATCTCCGGCACGTCAACAATGGACGGCGTGCTTTTCGGTTGATACAGGTCTTTTTGCGTTTTCTTGAAATCAATCATGCTCTTGTTGCCCTCCTTAATTATTTCATCCTGCTATCTCCTATAAAGTGTCAACCCGTCAACAGCCTTTTTTCGGCTTTTTTTCGTTTTTTTCCGGTAACACCGGCCTTCTTTGTGTTCGTGTCTTTCTTGCGCGGCGCCGCAGCCCCTTGA
>JAISZQ010000182.1 GCA_031269165.1 Spirochaetaceae bacterium | reverse complement strand
TCGCGCCCCCGGCATTCGAGGCGTCAACTATATTTATACCACACCCGCAAAAACTTGTCAAGCGGTACCTCCCAAAAAACACGAAAAAACGTGAAAAATTTTTGAAAATACAGATGAGGCTGTTCCTAAATCTCAAGCGTCTCGCTTTTTTTCACTTTTTCACGCTTTTTTCGTGTCAGATTAAAGCAGGACGGCTCCCAACCGCATATATATAGACGGAGGCTTTTATGCGGTTACCCAGGGAATTGGCGGAAGATGTCTGGTACGAGGTGCGGACGGCGGTTAATGTCGGCGAGCCCTTGTTCCAGTTGGCGTGGGCGGCGGCGCTTTTCTATCGCGTGTTGCGCGAGGCGAAAGGGAAGTTCGGCTTCGAGATGCGGGGGCTTGCGGTTGAGGGGGTGTGGCTTACGTTCTACATCAAGCCTGTTTACGGGCTTAAACTGCCCAAGATTATGCAGTGGATCAAGCAGACGTTCTCGGTGCGGTTCAATTTTCGGACGGGGAGAACGGGGCCCGTGTGGGGGGAGCGGTACTGGTCGGAGATTGTGGCGGGGGAGCCGCCGCCCGAAGCGAAAGAAGTTGACTGGGACGCGGTCGAGGCGGAGGCGGCTAAGCCGGTACCGGCGGGCGTGACCTACAAGTTATCTTGGGGCAGCCCCCGCCAGGCTGGAATGGGCTCGGAAACGCCTTTTTCGCCCGAATTTACGTTCTCGTCCGTGTTTCCGCCCGGCTAACCGGGGGCAAAGCCCCCGGTTAGCGGACATAAACGGCGTTACAGACAGCCTCGATTCTCCGGCCAAAGACGGCCTCAAGGGAAAGGTCTGCCCGTGCCGCTGGGGAAAAGGCGAAAAAGAAGCGAATTTCGGGCTGTTTCCGGTGTGCCGGGGCGGGGAAACACGGATAAATGCGGCAGGCGGCGGGGGAAAACGGAAAAAAAGGCGTTGGAGAGGCGGTTTTCGCGCAAATATTGCGGCTGAGGGCTGTCCCCGCCCGCTTGGGGCAGCCCCCGCTTGGCTGGAATGGGCTCGGAAGCACCTTTTTCGCCCCAATTCACGTTTCCCTCCGTGTTTCCGCCCGGCTAACCGGAGGCAAAGCCCCCGGTTAGCGGGCAAAAAGGAGTTGCCGAAAGCCTCGGTGTCTCCGGCCAAAGATGGCGGGTCTCCGGCCAGCGATGGCGGGTCTCCGGCTAAAGATGGCGGGTCCCCGGCCAAAGATGGCGGGTCCCCGGCCAGCGATGGCGGGTCCCCGGCCAAAGATGGCGGGTCCCCGGCCAGCGATGGCGGGTCATCGGCCAGTGGCGGCGGGCCATCGGCCAAAGATGGCGGGTCATCGGCCAGCGATGGCGGGTCATCGGCCAGCGATGGCGGGCCATCGGCCAAAGATGGCGGGTCTCCGGCCAAAGATGGCGGGTCTCCGGCCAAAGATGGCGGGTCCCCGGCCAAAGATGGCGGGTCCCCGGCCAGCGATGGCGTGCTATCGGCCAGCGATGGCGTGCTATCGGCCAGCGATGGCGGGTCATCGGCCAGCGATGGCGGGTCTCCGGCTAAAGATGGCGGGTCATCGGCCGACGAAGGCGTGCCATCGGCCAGCGGCGGCGAGCTATCGGCCAGCGGCGGCGAGCTATCGGCCAGCGGCGGCGAGCCATCGCCCAAAGACGGCGTGCCCCCGGCTCATCTTACAAGCAAATGGCACCCCAGGCAGACAGGCGGACAGACGCTTCACAAGCGCGCGGGGCTCGTGTATACTGGGGATATGTTCACGTGTTTTCTCCCGTATGCGGACCGGGTGGGGTCTGATTCTCTGAAGAACGCTGGTCGTCTTGGCGTAGCCGCGTGCGGGCAACAGGCTATCGCTCAGTACACGACGAGAAAAGGAGTGGGGGTGGCGGAAGACCGCGCGGAGGGAGAACCGACCGGAGCGCGGGCTGGAGCCAGGGGGAGCCGCGTCGAAAAAAGCCGTGCGCACGGAGGATTGCCGTCTCTGCTCTCGATGGCGGTGCTTCCCCTCTTAACGATGCCGACTTCTCTCGTAGCGGGGCGGGCTCTGAAAGATCGGACGAAGGCGGCGGCGTATTGCGTTATCCTGGCGGGGTTTCTCGCATTCTGTGCCGCTTCATGCGCGAGTCAGACTGCTTCAGCCGAGGAATACTACACTATCGGCATGGCGTATTACAACATCGGGAAGTTTGATGAGGCGGAAAAGTGGCTTGAGCGGGCGCGGAACGCCGACCGGACGATGACGGCAAGCGAGTATCAGCTTGGGCGGATCGCGTTTGAAAACAAGCGTTACAGCGAGGCGGCGAAACATTTTGAGGGTATCCTCAAAAAGGACAAGCAGAATGTGCTGGCCCTCGAAGCGGCGGCGTACACCCACGTGAAGATGGGGGACCATGAACGCGCCTTGCAGTATTACCGTGAGGTGCTGGCTATCGTTCCCGAAAATGCGGACGACGGGTATAATTACGCGCTGTTGCTCTATGCCGCGAAGGAATATGCCGAAGCGGAGGCGGTTCTCGTGAAATACGAGTACAATCTCCCCGGCAACAAGGACGCGCAACTGCTCCTCTCGCGGGTTCAAGCCGCCGCCGAAAAGCCTGAGGCCATTGACAGTTACGCGCTCTACCTTGCCGACAACACCGATGCGGTGGCTCGGTGCGAATTTGCGCGGGTTCTCGGAAAAAATGAGTTTTATGCGCGGGCCATTGAGGAATACAAGGGCGCGCTGGAAGATCTTACCAAAGAAACGGAGACGCTAAAAAAGGCGGATATCCGGTTTGAGATCGCTCGTTTGATGTTCATCGCCGATTCGGGCGGGGAGGCGGCTTTGACGGAATTGCAAGGGGCCATCACGGACGGCTTCACGGACACGGCGAAAATCAACGAGTTGCTCGGCGATTCGCGGCTGAGTGCCGAGACCAAAGACAGTATCAAGACGGTTGCTTCCGCGATAAGAAAGCCTGACACTGAAGACGCGTCAAAAACCGAATCCGAAACCAAAGCCGAAGGCGAGTCCGGCACGAAATAGCGGAATAAGAGCATGGCAAAAAACCCGGCAAACAACGATGTTTTGCGTCCGGAAACGGCGGCGGCGGAGGATGTAGGCGAAGCGTCGTTACGGCCGCAATTTTTACGGGAATTCATCGGCCAAGACGCGATGAAAAAGAACTTGAGCGTCTTCATCAGCGCGGCAAAAGAGCGGCGGGAAAGCCTTGACCACCTCTTTTTGACCGGGCCGCCGGGACTGGGAAAGACGACCCTCGCGCAGGTTATCTCCAACGAATTGGGCGTTGAGTTTAAGGAAACTTCCGCCCCTGCTCTCGACAAGCCCAAGGACATCATCGGCATTCTCACCACGCTTTCGGCCAACTCCGTCTTCTTTATCGACGAGATTCATCGGCTGAAGCCCGCGATTGAGGAGATGCTTTACATCGCAATGGAAGACCGCGAGCTTGACTGGGTGATCGGGCAGGGGCCGTCTGCCCGGACGATGCGGATTCAGCTCAAGCCCTTTACGCTGATCGGCGCGACGACGAAGGCCGGTATGGTTGCCGCGCCGCTCATCTCCCGTTTTGGCATCACCTGCCGCTTTTCGTTTTATGAAAAAGACGCGATGGAAACGATCGTGAACCGGTCGGCGGCGATTCTTCAGACCAAGGTGGACAAGCCCGCCGCGAGCCTCATCGCCTCGTCCGCGCGGGGAACGCCCCGTGTGGCGAACCGGCTCCTCAAACGGATGCGGGACTTCGCGCAGGTCGAAAACGCAAGGGTCGGCACTTCCGTGCCCGTCATCTCCGAGGCTATCGTGCGAAAGGGTCTCAAACAACTTGAGATTGACGAACTGGGTCTTGAGAAGTTTGACCGCGAGATTCTGCGCCTCATCATCGAACGGTACGGCGGCGGGCCGGTCGGCGCGGAGACGCTTGCCATATCGATGGGCGAATCGGTGGACACTCTCGAAGATTTTTACGAGCCTTTTCTGATTCAGTCGGGCCTCTTACAGCGCACGCCGCGCGGCAGGATGGTTACGATGGCGGCCTACCAGCACCTTAACCTGAAAATGAACCATGAGAACACAGGACTTCTTTTTTGACCTCCCCGAAGCACTGATCGCGCAGGAACCGTCAGGAGAACGCGGCGATGACCGCCTCATGGTACTGCGTCGCCCGGCGTGCGGTGACGAACCCGGCAGTGAAACCGCCCCCGATTGCAAGATCGAACACCGATTGGTGCGCGACCTGCCGGAATTGTTGCCGGAGGACACGCTCCTCGTGCTCAACAACTCCCGCGTGCGGAAGGCGCGTGTCTACGGGACAAGCCGGGAGAGCGGCGGCACGGTGGAATTCCTGCTGATCAAGCAGACGGCGGCAACCGAGTGGGAGGCATTGTGCAAAAAGACAAAGCGCAAAAAGGCAGGCAGCGTGTTTGTGTTCTCGGGCGATAACGGGGCGATGCTTGCACAACAGGGGGCGGCGTCTGCAAAGCCCGCAAAGCAGAAAACGGTAACCGAAACGGCAGAAACGGCAATCGAGGCCGAAATCATGCGGCACACGGAAGACGGCGTTATCCTCCGGTTCAACCGGCCCATTGACGATGCGTACCTTGACCGACACGGCCACATCCCGCTCCCGCCCTACATCAGGCGCAACGACACGGCCCAAGACGCCGCCCGTTACCAGAACGTCTACGCGAAACCCCACGGGTCTATCGCCTCGCCGACCGCCGGCCTTCACCTTACCGAAGCCCTGCTCGCCAAAATTCGGGAACGCGGCATCGAGACCGCCTTTATCACGCTCCACGTCGGCCTGGGGACATTCCTTCCGGTGCGTACCGAGCGCGTCGAAGACCACCGGATGCACGAGGAAGCCTACACGATTGACGAGAAATGCGCCGAACAAGTCAACTGTGCGTTGCGGGAAAGGCGGCCCGTGACCGCTGTCGGCACCACGAGCCTTCGCTGTCTCGAATCCGCCTGGCGGGATGGACGGGTTGAACCGGGGAGCCGCACGACCGGCATCTTCATCTACCCCGGCTATGAGTTCAACGTGGTGGACAGCCTCTTCACCAACTTTCACACCCCCTGTTCCACCCTCCTCATGCTCGTCTGCGCGCTGGCGGGCCGGGACCGCATTATGGCCGCCTACCAAAAAGCCGTCTCGGAACACTACCGCTTTTTCAGTTACGGCGACGCGATGCTGATAGGGTGACGCGCTCCGCGCGAATGGAAAATGATAAATGGATAATGGAAAATGATGGTGGCAGAACGCGCCGTGATTGCGAGCGCGCCCGCCCCGCACCCGCCTCGCCCCCACGGCAGGTATTGCGAGCGAGCCACGTCATTGCGAGCGGGCGGCACATTGCCGAGCGAAGCAGTCCAGTGCGAGGGCCTCTCCGTCTGGATTGCTTCGCCGCTTCGCGGCTCGCAATGACAACCCCCGCTTCGTCACTGCGAGCGAGCGGCCCGTCATTGCGAGCGGGCGGCACATTGCCGAGCGAAGCAGTCCAGTGCGAGGGCCTCTCCGTCTAGATTGCTTCACCCTTCGGGTTCGCAATGACAGGGCCGCTTCGCGGCTCGCAATGACAACCCTCGCCCCGTCACTGCGAGCAAACCCCCCGACATTTCGAGCGAAGCGAAGCAATCCAGTGCGAGGGCCTTCTCCGTCTAGATTGCTTCGTCGCTTCGCGACTCACAATGACAACCCTCGTCCTGTCATTGCGAGCAAGCCCCCCGTCATTGCGAGCGGGCGGCACATTGCCGAGCGAAGCAGTCCAGTGCGAGGGCCTCCCCCGTCTGGATTGCTTCGCCGCTTCGCGACTCGCAATGACAACCCCCGCCCCGTCATTGCCGGGCAAGTCCCCCCGTCATTGCGAGCGAAGCGAAGCAGTCCAGTGCGAGGGCCTCTCCGTCTGGATTGCTTCACCCTTCGGGTTCGCAATGACAACCCCCGTCCCGTCACTGCGGGCAAGCCCCCCGTCATTGCGAGCGGGCGGCACATTGCCGAGCGAAGCAATCCAGTGCGAGGGCCTCTCCGTCTGGATTGCTTCACCCTGCGGGTTCGCAATGACGAGCCCCGCTTCGCGACTCGCAATGACAACCCCCGTCCTGTCATTGCGAGCAAGCCCATCGTCATTGCGAGCGGGCGGCACATTGCTGAGCGAAGCAATCTAGCGTGAGGGCCTTCTCCGTCTGGATTGCTTCGCCGTTTCGCGGCTCGCAATGACAACCTCTTATCCGCGAAAATCCGCGCAATCCGCGGTTAACCCTCATTTCATTCATTTACCATTTTCAATTCGCACGAAGCGCACCCCCCGTCTGGATTGCTTCGCCGCTTTGCGTCTCGCAGGGTTTTTGAACAGGCTCTTAGGCGTGGAAATAACGAATACTTACGTGCTATTTTAGGCGAACGTTACGGGGTGTCGAGGGGGCTGTGTTCGCGGAGCGCGTTTCGCATGAGGGTTGTCGCGTTGCGGGCGGCTTGGGCGGCGGCTTCAAAGGTTTGCCCGCCGTCCACGTGGGTTTTCCACGCGCAGAGGATGGAACGGGAGGCGTTGACGATACCGCCGTTGCCGTTTTGGAGAAGGGCCGCCACGTCTTTCGCGTTGCCGCCTTGGGCGCCGTAGCCGGGGATGAGAAAGAAGAGGGGACGGCACTGTTCCCGAATCGCGGCGGCTTCGGTGCGGACGGTACAGCCGACGACGGCCCCAAACGCGCCGTAGCCGTGTTTTCCGGCGGTCTTTTCCGCCAATGCCGACAGGTTGTCCGCAACGGCGCAGTAGAGGGGACGGCCGTCTTTCAGTTCCGCCCGTTCAAAGTCGCGGGCACCCCCGTTTGAGGTGTGGAGCAGTACAAACGCGCCTTTCCCGGCACTTGTCGCGTAGACAAGCCACGGGTCGATCGTGTCCATGCCCATGTAGGGGGAAAGCGTCACAAAATCGGCCTCGAAGTCGCCTGAAAAGTGGGCTTTGGCGTACTGGACGGCGGTATCGGCGATGTCGCCGCGTTTTACGTCCGCGATGCTCAGGGCTCCCCGTGCCTTGATGTAGCGCAACGTGTCGCGGTAGGCGGCAAGGCCGTCGATGCCCCGTGCCTCGTAGTAGGCGATTTGTACTTTATAACAGGCGCATACGTCCACGGTCGCGTCAATCACGGCCTTGTTGTAGGCGAGTATCGCGGCGGCGGGACCCTTGTCCCCGATAATGGGGGGCAGGTATTCCAGCGCGGTATCGAGGCCGACACAGACCGGGCCCTTGTCCCGCACGGCCTCAAAGAGCGCGTCCATGTTCAATGGTACAGAACGGTCTTGCTTCATCATTGAGGCTGCTCACCTTTCATAAACGATGTTCCCGCCTAAGATGGTGGCGAGAACGAGGCCGGAAAGTTCCCAGCCGTCAAACGGGGTGTTTTTCCCCCGGCTCCGGAACACAGCCCTGTCGACTGTCCAGCGTGTGTCGGGGTTCACGATCACCAAGTCGGCGCGTTTTCCGCTTTCCAGGGTGCCCCGGTCGTCGAGGCCGAGGATACGGGCGGGGGTTGCGGACAGGAGGCGGCTCAGATGGCAGAGGTCGCTTTCGCCGCTTGAGACGATCGCGGTACCGGCAACGGCAAACGCGGTTTCGAGGCCGGAAAAGCCCGGCGCACCGGCTTCTTTGTCGGCATCGGTGTGCGGGGCGTGGTCGGTGGCGATCGCGTCGATGCCGTGCAGGGGGCCTTCGAGAAGGGCTTCGAGGACGGCTTCCCGGTCGGCCTCGCTCCGAAGCGGCGGGGCGACCTTGCCAAAGGTGTCCCGTCCCAGTTCGTCCGCCCGTTTATCGGTGAGAAAGAAGTGGTGCGGTGTAGCCTCGGCGGTGATCTGGCCGGGACATTCCCGTTTGGCGGCCGCGACCATTGCTACCGCTTCTTTGGTGGACACGTGGGCGATATGGACGCGGGCGCCGGTTTCTTGGGCCAGCCGGAGGACACGGGCGGTCGCGGCGTTCTCGCCGTCCCGGTCGCAGTGACAGGAGACGGGGACACCCGCTTGGGCGGCGGCGCGGAAGGCCTTCACGAGGAGATCGTCGTCCGCCACGTCTTTTCCGTCTTCGGAGAGCATCAAGACACAGGGCATAAGTCCCGCGCCGGGTTTCGGGGGCGGGGCATCCAAAGGATGCCTTGGGGTTGTCCCCCGCTGAGGGGGGTGCCGTAAGCCCCTAAGCGCAAGCGGTGGGCTGGAGGCAGGGGGTTCGGCAACACCGTTGCCGCGACTTCCCCCCACATGACGCAACGAGGCAAGTTCGGCAATCTCGGAGAGCGCTCGGCCCTCCATGCCTTTGGTGAGGGACATCGCCGGGTAGAGGTCGATGAGGCCGAGGGCATCGGAGCGGGCCTTGAGCGCGGCGGCGGCGGCAAGCGTGTCGATGACGGGGTTGGTGTTCGCCATACAGACGAGGGTCGTGTAGCCCCCCTTCACGGCGGCAAGGGACGCGGATTCGAGGGTCTCCTTCAGGAGAACGCCGAGGGCTGGGGTGCCGGGGTCGCGGAAGTGCGCGTGGAGGTCGATGAACGACGGAAGAATAACGGGCAACTCGCGCGACGCGGGGTCTTTCAGTTTCGCGCCGTCGATAAAACGGCCCGCCCCGGCTAACTCGAAGAGGAGTTGGCGGCTTTCTGCCGCGCTTTCATCTGTACTTTCCGCCTGTTCTGCCGGGATGATGGTCTTGATAAGGCCGTCCTCGACAACGAGGGCCCCCTCGACATCGCGTTCCGCGTCAACGATTCGAAAGTTGGTGTATACGGTTTTCATCGTTGCTACCTAATGTCGCCCAGCCCGGCGCTTTCGTCGCAGTATTCGCAACGATAAATCCGCTTTTCCGCGTTGACGAGTCGGAAAATGTGCGGGATGTAACTCTCCGTCGAGGTAATGCAGCGCGGGTTTTTGCATTTGAGGATGTTTTCCACGCGCTCAGGCAGTTTCAGTTGGTATTTTTCGGTGATGACCTCGTTCTCGATGATGTTCACGGTGATGTTCGGGTCGATGAGTGCCAACAAGTCGAAATTTATGTCGATATGGTTGTCGACTTTGATGAGATCCTTGCGTCCCATCACGGTGGACGAGGCGTTTACCACAAACGCCGTCGTATAGTGCGCCTTGTCGAGGCCCAGCCAGTTGAATATGCGTATCCCCTGGCCCGCCTTGATGTGATCGATGACCACACCGTTCTTGATTTTGGTTATGTTTAACATATGTCCCCCAGTATAACGGGGAAAGATACGAGTTACAAGTTCACCGCGAACCATCACGAGCAGAATGTCGCGCCATTCATTTTGAGGCATCGCGGGTAGGGAAGTCGCGGCAACAGGGTTGCCGATGCTTAGAGCCTGTTCAGAATCTTTTCAAAGCCTGTTAAAAACCCCAGAAAAAGGGGGATCGGCAATTTGCCGCGTCTCCCCCTCGCTCCGGCCAAGCTCAAACCATTGCAAGGGATACCCCGCAATGGTTTGAGCCGTCCTCCGCTACCCCCTCTGCGGGGACAAAACCATGCGGTGCATGGTTTTGTGGGCGTACCCCAAGCGTCCACGGATGGACGCATTACCGAAGCACACCGTAGGTGTGCCACACCCCGGCCGGAAACCCGAAACAGGATGTTGAGGGTTGTAGGCCACCCCCGAGGCATCCTAACGGATGCCCCGCCCCCGAATCACAGCGGAGGCTTGCGTCTCGCGGGGTTTTTGAACAGGCTCTTATTCTTAACAGGGTAGCCGGGTCAGTCTTTCCAGCGGAGCGCGCGTTTTTCCAGGGCTTCGATGGCTCGCATGAGGAGAAGGCTCAGCGCTGCGGTGAGGAGGATTACGGCGAACATTTTGTCGAAGGCGTAGGATTTGCGGACGCGGATCATGTAGACGCCGAGGCCGGAGTTTCCGCCCAGCCATTCGGCGACGACGGCGGCGATGATGGCGTAGGACCCGGCGATGCGGAGGCCGGAGAAAAAGCTGGGGAGGCTTGACGGGAGTTTGAGGTAGCGGTAAAGGTGCCGTTTGGTCGCGCCCATTGATTTGAGGAGTTGGACGGCGTCTTCGTCGGTGCTTTGGAAGCCGCCGAGGAGTCCGACGGTCAGCGGGAAGAAGCAGGTGATGAAGACGAGGGCGATTTTGGGGCTCGCGCCGTAGCCAAGCCAGAGGACGAGGAGGGGGGCGAGGGCGATGGTGGGCACGGTTTGCGTGAATAGGAGGATGGGCATGAGTTGCTTACGCAAGAAGGCGGCGTTGTCCATGAGGATGGCCAGCACGAAGGAGGCCGCCAGCGAAAGCGAAAGTCCCGCCGTCGTCTCAAGGAGCGTTATCCCGGTATGCCGCGCCAACAGCGGGAGGTCGTGTGCCAGGGCACGGACAATGCGGAGGGGCGAGGGCAGCATGTAAGGGGGCACGAGCCCGAGGCCGCTTACCGTCTGCCAGAGGACGAGCAACAAGAACACGAGCAAAAAGCGCGGGGCTTCCCGTCGATGCGGCCGCAAACCCTGCGGGTTTGCTTCGACTGAAAGCCGGGGGTTGGTGTTTTCGGTATTTCTGAACGGCATGGAGACTGATGGTATCACCTTTTTTGGGTTTAATACAGGGGCCTCGCCTCCTTTCCGGGGGAATGCTCTTGCCGCCGAGCCAAAAAATGATTATATTGAGGGAACAGTAACGTTTGAGCGTGTTCCAAAACTGTAGTTTTGAAACACGCTCAATTGCGTGTTTACGGAGGACGAAACAATGATGACGGTTCAAGAAGCGGCCGAGGCCGCAAGAGGCCTGACCTTTGAGAAGGTCTGGCTGACAATGCAGGAGTTATCCAAAGAGGCCGACCGGCGGCATGCGGAACTCGCCAATCTCATCGAAGCGCAACGGGCGGAAAACGATCGGCTCATCAAAGAGCAACGGATGGAAAACGACCGAATTATCAAAAGAATGGATAACGACATCAAAAAACTGGAGGCGAGCGTGGACCGGGTGAGCAAAAATGTCGGCGGGCTGAACCGTTCCATGGGGGCGCTCATTGAAACCCTTATCGCCGCCCGCCTGTGGAAAAAATTCCCCAAATACGGCCTGAAGCGCGCTTACCAGCGGGTGCCTATTTATGACGAGAAGAACATTTTGAAAACGGACATTGATATTCT
>JAISZQ010000124.1 GCA_031269165.1 Spirochaetaceae bacterium | reverse complement strand
ATACGAATAATACATACCCAGCAGTGCGTATTCGCGTACATTCGCGGACAAAAAAACTAAAAATCTGTGTAATCCGTTGACCACTCTTATATTCCCTTTGCTTAAGTTGTTGACAGTGGAAGGCTTTCCCCCTTTTGCTGGGTTTTTAAACAGACTTTGAGGAGATTTTGAACAGACTCTTAAATTGTTGACAGGGGAAAGTCTTCCCCCACGCCCCGGCCGGAAACCCGAAACAGGACGTTGAGGGTTGTAGGTCCACCCCCGAAGGCATCCTAACGGATGCCCCGCCCCCGAATCACAGCGGGGAGGGAATCTGGCAAACGGCGTTCGCGTTGAAATCGAAATTGCTGGTGGCGCAATGCGGCCTCTTGCAACAATGGCGCGGTTAGTATAGAATACTTGACATGGGCCTTGATGTGAACCTTGTAAAGGTGTATAGTACAGACGGAAGAAGATAGGAGGATACGATGACGGTCAAACCCGATTTACCTGGTGATACCAAACCTCCCGCCGGAGTAAAACCCGACGGAACAAAATACAGAGTACTCGTTGTGGATGACTCCATGTTTATCGCCAAGCAGCTTGGACAGATACTCCAGTCGGAAGGATTTGAGGTGGCTGGTACCGCCGCTGACGGCGCCCAGGGTGTCGCCGAGTTCCAGTCGCTCAAGCCGGATCTCGTAACGATGGACATCACGATGCCGGTCATGGACGGCGTAACCGCGCTCGAAAAGATTTTGGCGATTAATAAAGAAGCAAAAGTCATCATGGTAAGCGCTCTCGGCAAGGAAGATGTCGTCAAAAAGTGCCTCCTTATGGGCGCAAAGAGCTTCATCATAAAACCGCTTGACCGGACGAAGGTCCTTGAGCGCGTTATATCAATCGTAAACAGATAGTCCGGTTACTTTTGAAGCAGGTCTCGCCTTCGGTTATCCTGAAAAGGATAATCGGGGGAGGGGCGCACCTGTTCCTCTGCCGCCGGGCCGCGTTTCCCGTTCTCGGGAAGCACCGCTCCCACCCCCTAATCACTATCCACCGATAATGGTACTATAACGGCATGACGATCGGGGTGTTGAACTACGGCGCGGGCAATCTTGGCTCGGTGATGAACGCGCTTTCGCGGCTCGGACGGGAGACGGGGATCACGGCGCGTTTTGTGGAGGGGCCGGAAGAGCTACTCGCCGCCGTGTTTGACAAGATTATTTTTCCCGGAGACGGGCATTTCGCGTCGGCGATGAACGCGCTGGAAACGGCGGGGTATGTGCCGGGGCTGAAAGCGTGGATCGGCGCGGGGCGGCCTTTTCTGGGGATCTGTATCGGGATGCAGGTCTTGTTTGAATGGTCGGAGGAGGCCCCCGGTATCGCGGGGTTGTCGGTCGTGAAGGGCGGCGTAAAGAAGTTCCCCGGCCGCAAGGTGCCGCAGATCGGCTGGAACGAAACGGCGGCGCGGCGCGGCTCCCGACTCTTTGACGGGCTCAAAGATGCAACGTTCTTCTATTATATCCATTCGTATTACTGCGCCCCGCTCGACGATGCGGTAACCGCCGCAACCACCGATTATTATCTCCCGTACTGCTCGGCATTGGAAAGGGGCAACCTCTCTGCCGTGCAGTTCCACCCGGAAAAGTCGGGCGAAGCCGGGTTGCGGTTGTTGCATAACTGGATCGAAGGAGGTGCGCGGTGATTGCAAAGCGGATAATCCCCTGCCTCGACGTGGACGACGGGCGGGTGGTGAAGGGCGTCAAGTTCAAGGGCCTTGTCGACGCGGGCGACCCGGTGACGCTTGCCAAACGGTACAACGACGAGGGTGCGGACGAGCTTACCTTCCTCGACATCGGCGCGTCCTACAAGAGCCGCGCAACCCTGCTGGAGATTGTCTCACGGGTGGCGCGCGAGGTGTTTATCCCGCTCTGTGTGGGCGGCGGCATCCGTACGTTGGACGATATGCGGGCGGCGATGAACGCCGGAGCGGACAAGGTGTCGGTGTGTACGGCGGCACTGCACCGGCCCGCGTTGATCGAAGAGATGGCGGCGGCCTACGGGAGCCAGTGCGTCGTGCTGTCGGTTGACGCGGCGCGAACAGCGCATGGGGTGTGGCACGCTTTTTCCCGGGGCGGGCGGGACGATACGGGCGTTGACGCGGTGGCGTGGGCTGTGGAGGCGGTAAAGCGCGGGGCGGGCGAAATCCTCCTCAACTCGATTGACGCCGACGGTACCGGCGCAGGCTATGACGGGGAACTCACGCGGGCCGTACTTGACGCGGTGCCGGTGCCGGTGATCGCCTCAGGCGGCGCGGGCAGCCTCGACCAGATCGCCGCCGTGCTTATCCCTCGCGCGCAGGGCGGCGTGTGTGAGGCGGACGCGGCTCTCGTCGCGTCCATGTTGCACTTTGGGGAGACGACCATCCCCGCGATCAAACACTATGCGGAAGGCAAAGGCGTGCCGGTCAGATGGTAGCGGATCGGCCGCTGTTATCAACACCGATCACCTTCCCGTTTCAATGCGCGTAACGCTTCCGTCCTATGCGGGTTTCCCGCTGGACGGTAAAGGTCGTGCGGCACAGGCGGCGGTAATCGCACCGCAGACATGCGCCGTATTTTTCGTTGCAACTGTTTTCAAAGTCCACGTCCAACACTTCGCGGACATACCGCCGGGTCTTCTCGTCAACGTCTTCGGCCACGGCGGCAAATGACGGCTTGCCGCCGCCTTGAGGCGCGTCTTCGGACGGGGGATAAAACATCTGGTCAATCTTCGCCTCCTTGATGCCGATGAAAAACCCCGCGTCAGCCGGGACAAAGCCCCGGTTTTCGGCGAGCGTGTGGTAGAGGGGCAACTGGAAGTTCTTGACGCCCTCCCCCTCCGTGTTGGTGCAATCGCTTTTTGACGGCGTTTTGCCCGATTTGAAGTCAACGATGCCGTAAGTGCCGTCCGCCTCATCGCGCAGAAGCAGGTCCGGCCTCCCCGCAAGCGTCCAGTTCGCCCCGCTCATCTCCCATTCCGGCTCCGGTTCCACTTCCGCGACCGTCCACCCCTCGAACTTTTTAAGCATCCTTTCAAACAAGACGCGGCACTTTTCCAAGACGGCTTCTTTTTGCGGCAAGAGAAGCGTTTCCGTCAACGCGCTCTCCCCGCTTTCCCGCAACGCGAGCGCGGCAAAGGCATCGTCGGTACTTGCTGCGAGGAGAGATTGAAACACGTCCGGCACCCCGGCGGTTTCCGTGAGCCCCAGCGGAAGATTCTGTTCTTTGATGGCGGTAAACACCCGTTTCATCACGTCGTGATAGATGTTCCCCCGCGCAAACGGCGACATGAGGGACGTTTCCGCATCGACCTCTTCAAGCCGGTAGACATTGCGAAAGAGCCAGAAGAACGCGCACTGGTAATAGGGAAGGAGGGCCGAAGCCGAGACCACAAGGCGGTTGTCCTTGACATACCGCGCCGCAATACGCTCTTTTATCCCCGTAATCCCCCCGATCCCCGCCGCGCTTTCTGAAAACAACCCGCCCTCGGCGGCAGGGCTTTCGTGCCGGACAGCGAAGGCGTCAAACCCCCTTTTTTGTAGCGCGAAGAAACGGCTCACGTCGCCCGCTTCCGGCGTGTTATCCGCGACCGCCTCAAAACGCCGCGCCTCCTCCTCGTAATAACTCGCGTGAAAATCCCCCTCGGACACGGCGTCCGCAGCCAGCACGGAGGCAAGGGACTCAGGCTTATTGTTCAAGAGGCCGAGACCATTGTAGGGCAGCGCGAACCCGGTAAAGGTCTCCTCGGAACAGAAAAACACCGCCCGGCGCGCGGAAGAAAAGCGGTGCAGCGTGAAAAACACTGCGGAAGCGTCAACGTCTTCAATATGGAGCCGCCGCTTCTTGACGCCGGAAAGAAACGACAGTTCGCGGAAAATTTGCGGCATCGCGTTCTGGTTCGCGCCGAGTACGATGTGGCACACCGAGGGCACCGACGCGGACACCCGGTAGGGCAGAAGCATAACGCCGTCAGACGCGCTTTGCGTCTTGTAGATTGTGCTGTCGAGGTGACTGGTATAAAACTGCCAGGGGGACGGGACCTTGATCTGCGGGAAATGCTTCTCAATCTGGATGAGCGCGGAAAGTTCGGCGATACACCGGCCCAGCACGATGTTTGCCTCGTTATACGCAGCGTTAGCGGGGGTGCCGTAGCCGCTTGCTTCAATCTGAAACTTCCCGACATCGATAAACGTGTCCCGAAACGCGAAGTAGCGGTCCCGTATCGCGGCAAAACGGGTTGCCGAGCAGAGGCCCTGCGCCGCGTGTTTCAAGTCGCGGTAGAACGTCCGCAAGCGCAAAAGCGGGGGCCTTTTCTCGAAGGCGTGTTCCCACACGTCAACCGGACCGCCGTCCTCCGCTTCCCACGAGCAGATGCAGTTGTTTTCGAGGCCGTAGGCGATGAGCGCGTCGATCACCGCCTCTTCTTTCCACGGAATCGAGCGATTCAAGAGCAACGCGGAGACGGTGGGGACGGCCATCTTCTTTGACACGCACGTGGACAAGGCGGAGAACAGGCGGCCCGCCGGATACGACGACAACGGCTTCCCGCTGCCGTTTTGGACGGGAATCCCATGCGCGGCGCACGCATCCAGAATATAAGGCTCGTAGGTCTCCAGATCGGGCGACGTGACGGTTATCTCGCCGTATGCGACGCCGTTTTCATGCAGGTTCATGATGAACAACGCGGCGGCGGTGGTCTCGCTCTTCGCGTTTTTGAGGAAGTAGGTCTTGAACGGCACCAATGCCGCCGCCTCCGGCACCGCCGCCGCTTCGTCCGCGCCTAAAGCGGGCGTTTTCGCGATAGTAACGTGCGGTGATGCCGCGAGGAGCAGCGTCCGGTACAGGGGAAAGTCGGCAAGGGCCTCGGTAAAGAACAGAACATAGCGTTTCCCGTTGTGGGTGAAGGGCGGCCGTTCCCACGCGCTTTCGAACAGGTTGTTGTCGGCCAGAAACGCTTTATAACGGGCGATCAGCGTCCGAAAATCGCACGCCTCATCATAGTGCGGCGCGTCCTCCCACCTGCCGTGGAGGCCCTTGGGGGCGTCGGAGGAGGAAGGGCTACGATTCCCCTTCGGGGAAAGGAAGTCCCCCACCACCCCGTCGATCTGTTCGATGGTCGTTCCGGCGACGGACTCCGCCCAAATCCTCAGTTGTGGCAGAATTCCCGCCACCCACGCGGTAAACGAGGACGAATACCGCGCGTACTGCGGGTAAATGATAGACCGGAACAACGGGGCCTCGTTCTGTTGGGCGCGGCGGGCGTTTTCATCGAGCACCATCGCGGCAAACATCTTCCGCATCACGTCCGAGACGGCGGTACGGTCTTTCTGATGCGGCAGGACGGCCTCTTCCAGAAACGAATCCCACGCGATAAACCGTTCCATCGAAATCGTGCGCCGCCCACCCGAAATAATGCGCCGCCCACCCGAACTTGGGCGCCGCCCACCCTGCCCGTTGCCCACGGGAATACTATCCCCCAGTGCCCGATCGGCATAGGCCGACGCCGCCATCTCCGAGGGAAACACAAAAACCGTCTCCTCGTCCCCGATATGCTCCCTGATTATGCGGTCGATTGCCCGTGCCGGTTCCGTCATGCCCCCAGTATAACGTACAAATTGAACACCGCCCATCCACCACGTATCTTTTACCTCTGGGCCTGTTCCAAAACCCCACGGGATGCAAGTCCGTAGCGAGGGGGAAGTCCTTCCCCTGTCAACAACTTAAGAATTTTGATCCGCGAATAGCGCGAATAAATACGAATAATACATACCCATCAGCATGTATTCGCATACATTCGCGTACATTCGCGGACAAAAAAACTAAAAATCCACGCAATCTGTGGACAAATTTATTGTCTTTCATCCGTGAAAATCCGCAGGCCTCTTCATCTGTGCCATCC
>JAISZQ010000123.1 GCA_031269165.1 Spirochaetaceae bacterium | reverse complement strand
GGATGGCACAGATGAAGAGGCCTGCGGATTTTCACGGATGAAAGACAATAAATTTGTCCACAGATTGCGTGGATTTTTAGTTTTTTTGTCCGCGAATGTACGCGAATGTATGCGAATACGCGCTGATGGGTATGTATTATTCGTAACGCCATATATGGCACTTATTCGCGCCATTCGCGGACCAAAATTCTTAAGTTGTTGACAGTGGGAGGCTTCCCCCCAACTGAATAGTTACCCAAAAAGTGAGGGGGTAGCGTAAGACCCTGAGCGTTTACGGGACGAAATCTTCCCGCATGGGGGTGAAGAAGTCCAGCAGCACGCCTTTTTCCAAGCACACACACCCGTGCTTCACGCCGTCCTGCTTGCAGAGGGTGTCGCCCTTGGCGACTTCGTGAACCTCGTCCCCGATGGTAAAGCGGAAGCGCCCTTCGGCGACATAGGTGATCTGGGTGTGGGGATGGCTGTGCATCGCCCCGACCGCGCCTTCTTCAAAACTGTTTTCCACGCACATCAGCGAATCGGTGTAGGCGAGAACCTTGCGGATAACACCGGCCCCCGCCTCCACGCCCTTGACATCTTTGTAAAATATCCACTGCCGGTCTTTATGATCGCTTGTCATAGACAAACTCCTCATTTACCGAACATGAGGTTCGGGACGGTCATGGAAAAGGCCGGCACAAAAGTCAGCAACAACAACACCACGACCATCGTCAGGTAAAACGGAACCATCGCTTTCGCCGTTTCTTCGATTTTAATGCCCGCGATAGAACTGCCCACAAACAGTACCGTTCCCACCGGCGGGGTGAGGAGCCCGATGGAGAGGTTGAGCATCATCACGATCCCGAACTGCACCGGGTCCATGCCGATTGCCGGAGAGGTTACCACCGGAACCAGAATAGGCGCGGCAATAAGGATGAGCGGGGCCATGTCCATCACGCAGCCCAGTACCAACAGGGCAAAGTTGATGAGCAGAAGCAACACGATCCGGTTCTGGCTTATCCCCAAAAGGCCCTGCGTAATGAGGGAGGGAATGCGAAGGATCGTCATCATATAGCCGAAGGCTGAGGACGCCGCGATCAGGGTCATCACCATAGCCAGCGTGCGGAGGGTGCGCTTGAGAATCGGCCAAAGATCCTTCACCGTGATTTGCCGGTAGAAAAAGAGCGACACGATGAGGCCCCAGATACAGGCAAGCACCGCCGATTCGTTGGCGGTAACGATGCCGGTAAACACGCCGCCGATGATCAGCACCGCCGTGAACATACCGAGGCCCGAGTCAATGATGATTTTGACCGCTTCTTTGAAGGTGTACTTCCCGCCTGTGGGATAGTTCCGCTTCACCGCGATGACATAGGTGGTTATCCCGAGGGCGATACCGAGGATGATTCCCGGCACGAGCCCGGCCATAAAGAGTTTCCCGACCGAAAGCCCGCCGATGGCCGCCGCATAGATGATCATGTTGTGGCTGGGGGGAATCAGCACCCCCTGACAGGCACTCGCAATAGTAACACACACCGAGTAGTCCGCGTCGTAGCCCTGCTTCTTCATCATGGGGATGACGATCGCGCCCAGTGACGAGGTGTCCGCCACCGCCGAGCCCGAAATGCCGCCGAAGAACATGCTGTCAAGAATGTTTACCATAGCAAGGCCGCCGCGCATACGTCCCACGAACACATCGGCGAGCTTCACAATCCGGTCGGAAATGCCCCCGGCTCCCATGATCTCCCCGGCGAAGATAAAAAACGGGATCGCCAAGAGCGAGAAAGAGTCCACGCCGCTTACCATTTTTTGGGTGATGGCCCCCAGAGAGATTCCCTTGTAGGCAGCGGTCGCAAAGGCGGCGAAGGCAAGGGAAAAGGCGATGGGAAATTTGACAATAATGAGAATGGCAAAAAGCCCTATCAACAGCGTGATAGCAAAGGGATCAATGGTCATAATGTCGCGTCCTTTTTGGTAAAATCGCCCTGTTTCATCTGGTCTTCATCGGTGCCGTGCTTGAAGTGGTCGTATATCTGATACACCGCGATCAGGGCGATGAGTATCCCCACCATCGTGGGGAAAAGATATTCCCAGCCTACCGGAATGCCGGTTCCGGGGAGGCGGTTGTCTTTGAGTTTGGTAAAATAAGGCCCCATGTTGATACTCATCATGATCCCCATGACGAAGATCAGCACCTTGCCGATTATCTCCAGAGGCAACTTTATCTTTTTAAGCAACCGGTCCACTATGATAGTCAGGGCTATGTGGATTTTGTCCCGCACCCCCAAGGCCATGGCGATGAAGCAAAAGAGTATCATAAACTGCCGGGCCAGCTCTTCCGACCACCCCGGAGCGTTTTTGAAAAAATACCGCAACACGACCTGTATCGCGACCACCACCATCATCGCGCCCAGACTCAACGCCGCGATGCCTTCAAACACGGCGCATATCAGGTTGACTATTTTTTTATACCAATTCACGGAAACATCTCCTCTCGATAAAACAATGTTTGCCTAAGAGGGGGAAGTCGCGGCAACTTTGTTACCGACCCCTTCGCTCCAGCCGCGAGCGGCCTACGCTATCCCCCTCTGCGGGGACAAAACCATGCGGTGCATGGTTTTGTGGGCGTACCCCAAGCGTCCATGGATGGACGCATTACCGAGTGCGCCCCGGCCGGAAACCCGAAACAGGACGTTGAGGGTTGTAGGCCAGCCCCCGCAACGCCCCCAAAACATCCCCACAGGTGTCCGGCATCCCGAAGGCGACCCGCAGGGCTCGCCCCGCCCCCTCACGACGGCGGGGAAACGGGGAGCAGGCTCCCCATCGCTATTTGGTATCCCGAACCCGCTTGATAAGATCGGCGTAGGAAGCGTAGGCCGGCTGTTGGTACAGCGGCGCCAGCGCGTCCTCGAAAAGTTTGTGCTGGGCGGGGGTCAGCTCGGTGATGATGGAGCCCGCGTCTCTCGCTTGCTTTTCGTAGCGGGCTTCCGCCTCGAGCCAGGCGGCCCGTTCCACCTTCGCGCCTTCCAAAGCGCCTTCCTTGACGATCTTCTTTTCCGCATCGCTTAAGCTGTTCCAAACACCGGTGTTGACCAGTATCATTTCCGGCGAAGACATGTGGCCGTCAACGGTAAAATATTTTGCCACTTCAAAGTGGGCGGCGGTGATATACGAGGGCCAGTTGTTTTCCGCCCCGTCGATGATGCCGTTCTGGATGCCCGGATACACTTCCGGGTAGGCCATCGGCGTGGGAGACGCGCCCAAGAAACGAACCATGTCCATCATAAGGGCGCTCTCCTGCACCCGAATTTTAAGCCCCACCATGTCTGCGGGACTCGCTATGGCTTTTTTCGAGTTGTAGAAGTTGCGGAACCCGGCATCCAGCCAACAGAGCCCCAGAAGGTTCTGGCTTTGCAGGGAACCCAGCAGTTCCTCCCCTATGGGGCCGTCGAGAACCTTGAACATATGCGTCCGGTCCCGAAACAGGAAGGGCATGGCCAGCGCGTTCATAATCGGATTGATCGACGACAGCGGGTTCAAGCCCACCCGGATAAAATGAATGTCCCCGGTCTGCGTCTGTTCGATGGTTGTCTTCTCATCCCCCAGTACGGAATTGTTGTAGACCTCGATCTTGATTGCGCCGTTGGTTTTTTCCTCCACATACTTGGCAAAGGCAAGATCCCCCAACACGGTAGGATACCCGTCGGGCTGGTTATCCGCGAGCCTATAGACCCGCGTCTTCACCGCGCCGGAATCCTTAGCCCCGCCCGCAAACAACGGGACACCCACGAGGGTCAATGCAAACACGACCAACGACAAAACGGCAATTTTTTTCATACGTTCCTCCAACAGAAGTGAAAATAGTTTTTCCCGCAACACCCATCGGTTTTGGGGAATTAGTATTATTCTATCACGAAAATCGGCCCTTGTCAAACGATTTTTTGGAGTTTACCGGTGTCTTTTTGCAGTTTGTTGTGATTGTTCCAGAACCCCACGAGGTTTTTTCCTCGCCGTGATCCGGGGGCGTTACGGGGGTGGCAAACCCCCGTAGAGGGGGTAGCGTAGGGCGCAAGACCGGAGCGAGGGGTCGGCAATTTGCCGCGACTTCCCCTTTTTGATGAGATTCTGAACAGGCTCTTATCCGGGCGAATACAGGGCCCGTCTGCCGCGTCTTGGGTGCCCCGCCGCTATTCATGGTTTATACTGAACATATATCCACAATGCGGCTTCGTCAAAGTCGCGGAGCAACGCGCCTGAGTCGCGCATCTTGGCGAGTTCGGCGTTATTGGCGTTCCCACCGCTTCCGTCCACGGGGAAAAGCAGGGCGGTGTAGGCGTGGTTCCATCGGTAACCTTCCACATAAGGAGTGGTCGCGGCTTCGGCGGGAAAGGAGGCGGGGCGTTTCGTCCGGCTCACGGTTTCGGGAAGCAGAAGGGCGCGCCAGTACGTCTCGAAGTCTTTCTGGCCGGCAAAGTCCCGTTCATAGCCGCTTTGCGCCATCCATTCCGTCAACGCATTGATCCGGTCGAGGCGGTTTTGCAATATGCCGAGCGCCTCGTCGCCCTTGATCACGGTGTCTTCGCGTTTCAACGCGCCCTCGGTTATGGCGATGATGCCTTCTCCCGCGATATAATCCGCCGTGAATTCGAGCCAGCCCCGGTAGAAGCCTTGAGAATAGTAGAGTTTTCCCGCCGCCTCATCAATGGTAACGCCGCCTTGATACGGACCGCCGGACAGTTTTCGCCCGGTCCATTCCACGAGACTCGTGCAGGACGCGAGGAGAAAGACCATAAAGGCAACGCAACCCTGCGTTATCTTTTTTCGCATCAAAAACTCCATTTGATACCGAGGGACGGTATCGGGATGGACAACTCGTAGACCGCCGACGTGCTGCCGGTATCTTCTTCGCCTGTGTATTGATTGAAGGTCGTGTTTGCCTTCGACAGGTAAAAGAGCGAGGCGAGGTTCTCGATGGCAACGTAGAATTCGCCCGTGGTGCGGCCCTTCTTGTTGAAGAAGAACCACGAGAACTTTATGTCGAAGGGCATCGACATCGTCGTCCGCGAGTTGTCGCTGTAGTGCGAATCGCGCTTGAATTTCTGGATGTATCCGGTCAGATTGTGGTTCTCATCAAAAAGCGCCACGGGGTAATAGTCTATCGCGCCGACCACGGGCTTGGGGCGGCCGCTTGCGATGCCGTAACGGACATAGATATGAAACTTGTTTTGCGGCTTTACGTTGATAATCAGGTTCAGGTTATGAAAGCGGTGAAACGAAGGGTAGTAACCATCGGCACGGTACGTATCTTCACCCGATGATCTCGCATAGCCGGGCTCCCGGTAGCGGGCATAGGTAAAGGTATAGGTGAGCCAGCCATCGATAAAACCGGCCCGTTTTTGGAGCATCAGATCCGTGCCCCAGACAGTGCCGTCTCCGTCAAAATAGTATTGGGGATCCGTTTTTAACGCATCCTCGTTTATCCAGTTGATGCGGTAGGCCCGTGAAAACACATATTTGTAGTAGGTTTCGACGTTCAGCGTCCAATGGTCGAAGAAGTTCAGGTTGATTCCCGCAAGGCTTGTCCACGACCGGTTGGGCTGGAGTTCGTAATCATCGACATCACCTTTTTGCAGATCGGTCACATTATCGGTCATCGAAGAGAAGAGCCCCGACCCCAGCGTGAGCGTGAGCGAATCGATACTCCCCTTGTTTTTGATAAGGTGAAAGTCCACGTTGAGGCGCGGGTTCAACGCGGGGGCCGATTTCACCGAAAAGTCCCTCCCGAAAAACGTAAACATATCGAGGCGCAGGCCCAGTTCCGTTGCAAAGAACCCCGACGGGCTTGTCCATTCGCCGGCCACATAGCCCGACGTGCTGAAGGCGTGGTTGTCGGCATCGGTCGTGGTCGTGATGGGAAAGTTATGGTACAACGTCTTGCCGGTTAATGGTTCTATTCCCGCCGGGACTTCCGCGATGGTTTTCGTGCTTTGCTCGACGAGCCAGCGTGAGTAGAGTTCCTGCACCCCGGCGGCAAAGATAATACCGTTGCCCCAGTCCCAGTCATAATCAACACGCGCCTGCACATTGTCCGTCTCGTTGCCGCGAGTCATTACATTATCGTTTTTCACCGTGTAACGCGTTTTCCCCTCCAATAAAGAGTCAAAGTCATTGAGAAACCCTTGGGTGTACGCCATGGTGAGATTGTTCTCGACACTGGCGCCAACGTCGGTTCGGTTGAATCCCGCGCCGAGCCGGAAGTTAAGGATCATGTCGTTGCGGGGGTTCCAGAGGAGGCCGGAGGTCGCAAATCCGATGGTGTTTATCCACTGCGCGGCGAGGTTCGAGTAACCGCCGCCTTCGTGGGGGTTAAGGTACTCCGCGCCGCCGCCGTCGCCGCCTAAGAACGCGAAACCGTTCAAGAAAAGGCTGGGCGTAAACCGGTAATCGGCGGAAAACGCGCTGCTCATCACGTAAGGCGCGGTGGTTATATAGTTTACCATGTCCAGTTGTTCGTTATCGACGGCGGTGCTCAGGCTTTGTGCCGCCCACACGACCGGGGCCCAGTAGGTTGCCTTCATCATGAGCATAAACGCGCCTTTGTCGTTGATCGGACGGGAGAGGTTGAGGTTTGCCGCGCTGGTCGAAAAACCAAGCTCCAGAGTGCTGAGTTTGGTATCACCTTTCTTGGATGTAATGTCGAGGATGCCGGTGATGGTGTGGCCGTAACGGGCGGAAAAGATGCCGTGGGACAGTTGGGCGCTTTCGATCATGCGCGGATCGAAAATCGAGATGACACCCTCCAAATGGTAGGGGTTTTCCACATAGAAACCGTCAAACGAGGCGATAAAGTCGCCGGGGTCGCCGCCGCGAATCGAGGGCATCATGCCGAAGGTACCCGAATAGCCGACACCGGGGAGGAGTTTGATCGAGTTCATCACGTCCTCAATCGCGCCTATCTCGGCGGAACGCGCCAGCTCGCTGCCTGACAGCGCGACGCTTCTCCCCGGCACCGTCTCGCTTGCGCGGGGACGGGGTGCCTCGATCACCAGTTCCTGACCTTCCATCACGCCGCTCAGCGTGAGGGGAATGGTAGCCGCCGTAGCATCCGCAGCCAGCACCACACGCCCCGCCTCGTAACCCGGATAGGCGGCTCGCAAAATAAGTTGTACGCTGTCGGGAACCGTCACCACCACATCACCATCCGGCCCGCATTCCCAGTCTGTGCCATCCGGCGTACGGACGACCGCCCCCTCCAGCGGCATATCGAGTTCAACGTCGATAACGGTTACGCGGACGTCCCGCGCAAACGCCCATGCCGGAAAGACCAGCGCGAGGACGAGGGCAAATGCCCCCATCACCACGCGACGGCGGCTATACCGGTTCTGCCCGCGCATCATCATCGCAGTATCGTGATGCTTTCGCGCCCCGGATAGAGAAGCCACATCGCGCCGGGGAACGGCGTCGTGTCGTCGGTGAGCAACCGTGTCTCCGGCCCGTCGGGATACTCCGCGACAAGGCGGTTTTTGTAAGCCTCGTTCCGGGTGATGATGTACAACGTGTAATAGATCGCGGGTTTCAGCGAAGCGTAATCGGGATCGTCCAAGTAGAGTTCAAGCGCCACGGTGTCGCCCCGCATAAACGCCTCGATCTGCGCGACAAGGTATTTTGCGCGAAGCATGATCCCCGGCGCGTTCCGGCTGGTCAACAGCACAAGCCGCGCCGCCTGAGCCGCCTCTTCCCATTCGCCTATCGCCATGAGACACACCGTCATTTCGAGCAACGCCCGGTCGTCCCGCTCACCGGGAACCGCTGTCGCCGCGTCTTTCCACGCCGCCGCCGCCCCCTCGTTATCACCCGCCAAACGAAGCAGTCCCGCCAGCTCGACCAGCAAATCATGCTTTTGCTGAGGCCCGCTTTTCGGATCCGCAATCAACTCCCGCAACCGCGCCGTTTCCGTCTGAAAAGAAAACGGCTTTCCCTCCGCCGACTCTTGAGCAACGAGTACCGCGACCGGCATAAAGATGAGAAAAAACAGCACGGCAATCAACCTGCCCATTCCTTATCGCGCTTCCTCCAGTTCCGGCACGTCCGCCTCCGGTACTATTGCCTCAGGCATTTTTGCATTAGGCATTTTTGCCTCCTGCTCCTTGACCTTCCGGCCCTTTTTCAACAGATTGATCGCAAAGACGATGGTGGTACAGACCGCCCCCACCGCAAACGCGCCCAGCGTCCACATAATCACGGAGATTTGGACATCCTCCGAGCCAAAGCCAAGACTCAAATCAAAGCGCGTATCCCAGTTGAAACCGAGAAACAGGCCAAAACACAGAACGACGACAAACAGCAACACGAACAACACAATACGGCGCATACGCACACTCCCCATTCAACCGCCCCTGTGCGGGCGCGGTTATTTTTCCCTCAGAAAAAGTATATTACACTCCGTCGTTTTTGAAAAGGAGGCGATACCAGGGCAACGGGTCGGCCGGGCGCGCTACCCGCTATTAGGGGAGCCTGCTCGAAACCTCAGCAAAAGGGGGAATCGGCAAATTGCCGCGCCTTCCCCCTCGCTACGGCCCTGCGGGCCTCCGCTACCCCCTTCAGCGGTGGGCCCGCCCCCCGCAACGCCCCCGGCCACCTGCCGTGGAGGCCCTTGGGCGCATCGTGAGGGGAACGGCCCTCGGCCCCCCCTTCGGGGGAGAGCGAGCCACCCGTCATTGCGAGCGGCCCGCCCGTCATTGCGAGCGAAGCGAAGCAATCCAGGGACTATCCCGTCTTGATTGCTTCGGGCTCCGTCCCCGCAACGCCCCCGGATCACAGCGGAAACCTCCCTCCCGTGGGGTTTTTGAACAGGCTCTTAGGGAGCAACGGCGGGGAACAACAACACCGCAGAGCACGCCTCCTTTGGATAATGGAAAATGAGGGGAGCGGAACGCGCCGTCTCAAAAACACGCTATTTTCAATTATCCCGTTTCCATTCGCGCGCCGCGCATAAAAAACCGGACACCCGGAACATATTCCGGGTGTCCGGTAAACTGAAGAAAGTTTTTAGGCACCGCTCTCCGCAGGGAAACGGCGCAACGCATAGTCCGGCGCGGCGGGGATTAGAACTTGTAGCCGACGCCCAATTTTACCGTCAAACCATGACCGAGCAATGTGTCTGCATCAGCACCATAATCTTGGTACTGGTCTTTCGCGTCTTTCTCCGACTTGTTTGCAAGCCTCAAGCCATACAAAGCCTCAAACCGCAGATAGATTTTCTCGGTAAACGAATAATCCAGCCCGCCGCCGAATTTGAACCACAACGCGCTGAGATCACCGGGTTCGCCTTTATCGTCCAGGCCCTTGTATTCTTCTCCGTCTAGGAGCCTGTGGGACTTAGCAAAAAATAGGAAATAATACACGAAAATACTGATTTTAACCTAATCAAAATACTAAAAACGGCTTATTTATCGGGGTTTTTGCACTATTTTTTGCG
>JAISZQ010000109.1 GCA_031269165.1 Spirochaetaceae bacterium | reverse complement strand
CGCTCAGCGGGGTAACGGTGGAAAGCGTTACGCTGGACAACGGGAGCGAGTTTTCCCAGTTTCGGGAGATAGAGAAGGAACAGGGGGCGCCGGTGTATTTTGCGGACCCGCGCTCCCCGGGGCAGCGCGGGACGAACGAACGGCTGAACGGGCGTTTGAGGTTCTGGTGTCCGACAGGGGCGGACTTCCGTTTGGTGGCGGAGGAACGGCTGCGGCAGGTTGTGGACCTGGTAAACAACCGTCCGCGCAAGTGTCTGGGCTGGCTCTCTCCGGTTGAATTCGCCTCCAACTGTTGCACTTGACTTTGTATTTTACCGTGGCCCCCGTTGAAGGGGGTAGCGGAGGGCGGCTCAAATTTTGAGCTTAGCCCGGAGCGAGGGGGAGACTTCCCCCACCCAAGAAGCAACCTCTATCTCTTTTCAACCTTTATCGACGCGGCGTAGAGCGAATTGGCAATTCCCAGCACAGCGGACAGGGAAAAAAGCGCTTCTATGCCGACGGTCTTCCAGAGCCACCCGCCCATAAGCGCGATAAAAATGCTGATCACATGGTTGATAGATACCCCGGTGGACAAGGTGGCGGTGATTTCTTCCTGATTTTCGGCGATAGTCTGAACATACACGTTGCTGGCCATGCTTGCCAGGGAAATCACCGAATCCAGCACAAAATTAGCGCAGACGACCACAAACGCGATGTGAACGGGAAACAGGCGGTGGGCGAAACCGTAGAGCAGGCACACCACGACCAGTATTAGCGTGTCCCCGACCATGATGATTTTATAGCCTACCCGGTCGATAAGCCGCCCCATAAACGGGCTTAACAGGAAACCGAACACGGCGCAGACGGCCAGCAGCGTGGAGATTATCGAGGCGTCGGCCCCGTAGTGCAGAATCAGCACATAGGGCGCGAAGGTGATGAAAACCTGTTTGCGGGCGCCGTAAAAGACTTCCAGCATATAAAACTTGAAGAACTTTTGGGCAAAGTAAAAACGCCGACGCTTTGTTTTGAGCGCGGTTTCTTTGAGTGCCATCGCGGTAACCGCCGCCCCTGCCATGAGCAGGGCCGCCAGCAGAAAAACCGACTTAAACCGGACGAGGCTCAGCCGCGCGAATCCCAGGCGGGTAAAAAGGACAAACAGGGCGGCGGCGATCACGTAGCCCAGAATGTTGCCCAGATTGCTGATGGCACTGGTTATGCCCAGAGACGCGCCCCCCTGGTTGTGCCGCGCCAAGTCCATGCTTATCGTGCTCCTGACCGGCATGATAATATGCTCGCCCATACTAAAGACCACCATAAACACCACGACGATGATTTTTCCGGTCCCGGCGGCGAGAAGGCCGACGAGCCCCGCCGCCATACACCAGATACCGATTTTAAAGATTCTGCTGTCCGAAAAACGGTAGAGCGCGGCAAGAAAAAGAATGACCAGCAACCCCGGCGTTTCGCGGAAAAACTCGACAATGCCCCGTTCAAAGGCGGTTATCTTTACGATTTCGGCGAGGTAGTTGTCTTGGATTCCCTTGTAAAGCCCGAACGCAACTCCAAACAAGACGAGCACGCATAAATAACGCGCCGGTTTCGCGTCGGGCCGGTATATGTCCCGGGACATCGCCAAGAAAGAACCAAGCCCTTTCTTTTTTTTCTCTTTTTTCTCTCGAAGCCGATCACCGGACGCGGCTATTTCTTTCATAAGCGCATTAAACCCTTTCTTGTTTTGATGCATGGAATAGTATCACGCGCACGGAAAAGAAACCAGTCCGAGAGGATAAGACCCTTATCCGGGAGGGACAGCCCCCTGTCATTGCGAGCGGGTTACCTCGTCATTGCTGGCGGGCTACCTGTCATTGCGAGCGGGTCGCTCGTAGAGCGGGCGGCAAATTGCCGAGCGAAGCAATCCAGGGAGCACGCCCCCCGGCTGGATTGCTTCGGGCTACGCCCTCGCAATGACGGCCCTGCCGTGTTCCCCGCAATGACGCGCACGGAAAAGAAACCAGTCCGAGATAGATGCATAAGTGCTCTAAGGAAAAAACATATACCCATTTTATTTTCTCAAGAGAATATGGCTCATTGCCTCCTACGCTAATTCAAACACGACGGATAGTTCCGCACCCTCCGGCGCAAAGGCAAAGTCCACGAGGTACACCGTCACGTCGTTGCCGTAGTGATCGCGGTGTGTATGCTCGCGGATAATCGGCGTGGTCCCCCGAGCGCATGTGAGTACGCCCACCGTGCCGCCTGCGTCAATACGAACCGCGCTTCCGTCAATCTGCGGACGATAGAGCGTAACAAACCGTTCGATGATCGGTATCGGTGCCGGAAGCCGGTCACGCGAGAAAAGAAAACAGTCCTCGATTTTCAGACCGCCGCGAGACGGGTCAAAGACAAAGCGCCGTTTCAGCGAAAGAAGCCCGTCAACATCGTAGGCGCCGGCCAGGTCCAGAACCATCTGCGCGCCGGGCCCGATGCGGCACTCTTTGGCTTCGTATGCCCGTCCCGGTTTCTGGCCCGCGCCGTTTATCAGGGGGACGCTGTGGCTGAAAGACTGGGCGCAAAAGACGGTGTAACGATTCTCGTTGAAATAGTCCTTCGTGTATTGGCCGGAACCGAGGTCGCAAACGATCATCTTTCCCTTCTTGGCGTAGAGGAACGCGCCCACGTCGTTGTGGTTGTGCGGCTCGTCGTTGTGGCCGCCCTTCGCGGCGAAGGCGGTTTCCCCCGCGTTTGCGATGAGCCACTGCGCGTCGGGGAGAAAGACCAGCGGTTCCGGCTTGAACGGCGGCGGTTCCTGGGGCTCCGTCCATACAAGGTCGCGCAGGGACTGGGGAAAATCCCGCAAGGCATGGTTAAAGTGGCCCTTGTTGTCCGCTTCTATCCGCATCGCCTTGTCTTGGGGAGGCACGGCCACGCCGGAGATGCGGCGGCGAAGATAATCGGTAAGTCCCATGCGGAAACCGGACGTTTCCGCATCGGCGAAGTACACCTGCGCTCCGCCCGCGAGATAGCATTTTTGCTGAAACCGGGCAACGTTTTCAAAGCGGGGATCCTGCAACAGGTCGATCCTGCCGCCCGTGCGGTGAAAGAGAACGTCCGCAAACATGACAAAGTAACTCACCCCGTAGTTCCAGTAGGAAAGCCCCTCCACACAGGCGCCGTCGGCGGTAAAACTGTCCAAAAATCGGTCAAGCGTGGGGAGCAGTTTGTAAAGAATGCCCCCCAAGAGGCGGTCGTCCTCTATCAGATAGCACGCCGCCGCGCCAAGCCCACCGCCGCACACGGAACACCAGTTCATCTTCAAGAGTTCCCAATGCTGGAACGCGCCGTATGCAAGGTAACTTTGTATCAGCCGGCGGTACACCTCTTTCCGCGCCCGCCAGACCACCTGCGGGGCGAGCACTCCCTCCAGAGCCGCGCAACATTCGGCCAGCGCGAGGCCCGTCTCACAGGCAAAAAGGTCGATGGTCGTCGCGTTGTCAAACCGGGCGGCAGTGACGACACCAGCGGAATCCGTCTGGGCGGCGGCGGGGGAACGGCTCTTGCCCCCCATGTGGGCGGGAAGGCACCACGAATATTCGTCGCAGACCGCCCATAAGATGTCCTCAAGGGCGGCTACGTCTTCCGGCCTTTTCCAGAGCCATGACGCGAGACCGTACACCATGAGCCGGTTCCGCCGTTCAAAGTAGGGTTTCTCAAACCGTGCCCGGTCTCCCTCGCGGTCGAACAGCGTAAAGAGGCTATAGGGTAGCGGCGGAATCGCTTCGTCCCGAAGCCGCACGCTCTCCCGCTCAAGATACGCCAAAAACCCCGCAAGCCGGGGATTTTGCTTGATGTCCCCTATCCTTCCGCCGCCGGAAAGCGCAGCCCCGCACACATGGGCAAACAACCCCGACGCGGCCGCCCCCCGGCTACTCCCCTCCTGCAACGCTTCTAATAATAAACGACTGTCCTGCATTATCGCCTCTCCTCATAAAATAGCGGATAGTGATGAGCAAACCGTTTTGAGAAGGAGGAAGTCTCCCACTGTCAACAACTTAAGGATTTTGGTCCGCGAATGGCGCGAATAAATACGAATGATACATACCCATCAGCGCGTATTCGCATACATTCGCGTACATTCGCGGACAAAAAAACTAAAAATC
>JAISZQ010000087.1 GCA_031269165.1 Spirochaetaceae bacterium | reverse complement strand
CCCTTAAACAATTTTTGGTACCCCTCGATTAAAATTATCGCAAAGCAAAAGATGCCGGACGGCCGGTGTAAAAAAATTTACGGCAAGCCGAAAACCCCCTTCCAGCGCCTGTTAGACTCCCCTGACTTGAGCGATGAAATCAAGGATGCCCTGCGGAAACAGGCCGCCCCCGTTAATCCGGTGGAGACAAAACTCGCCCTCTTCGAGGCCCTTGCCAAACTTGAAAACTTGGGTAAACTAAAGGAGCGCGCTTCTTAATTGAGACAGAAAAAAAGCGACGTGGGGTTGGATTTTTTATTTTAACGTACCAGCATTTCAGTTAGATTTTATTTCGATGTACTACGGAGATTGCACGGAAGATGTCAAAGCGCAATAGAAATATCCCCTGTTTTAGCGCAATAGAAATGTCCGCAAATTGCGCCGGAAGGCGGTCCAGATTACGCCGATTTTTCATACTTAAAACCCGATTCATCGGTGAAAATCTGTCGCCATCAGGCGTAATCCGTAAATATGCTTACGTTGTTGACGGCGGCTAGATCACGCCCTCGTAGACGAGTTGGGCGTCGCCGTCAATCGTAACGTTGAGGCCGGACTCAAGTTTGCGGGTTGCGTTGCGAACGCCCGAGAGCCATACGAGGCTCGGGTTGATCATTGCCAGCACGGGGGCAACGATGTGGCAGTTGCCTTCGCAGATCACGCCCCGAACGATGCGGAGGATCGGGATGTATTCATCGGTCAACGAGGGGCATACGAGGATGTCGCCGCCATCCGCCTTGATGACCGTTCGGGCTTCGGTGGCCGAGTCCGCCCAGACGATTTTGCCGTTCGCGCGTTTTATGGTTTCGTCGGCGTGGCCGCCTGACGCGCTGCGGGCAAGGACGTTCCCCATGATAAGGATGCGTATCGTGTTAAGCGGGAGCGGGCTGTGCAGGGGCAACCCCGCCGCGAGGACGATGCGGTCGGAAATGTCGGCGAGCGACGCTTCCGCCAGGATTTTGAGCGCGTTGAGTATCATCTCGTCCGAATGAAGCGCGGTGCTGGTCAGTTTCGGAATGACGCCCCAGTCAAGTTGCATCGACCGATAGGCCCGCTCATCGGGGGTAACGGCGAGGATGGGCTGTTCGGGCCGCCACATCGCAATCTGGCGGGCAGTGCTGCCGGAAACCGTCGGAGTGAGGATAACTTTTGCGCCCACGGCAAGCGCGATCTCGTAGGCGCTACGCGAGGTGATTCGCGCAACGTCGTTGGTGTGGGCCGCCGCAGGGGAAACCACCTGCATATTCTTGATGTGGGCGCGGTACTCGGCAGACTGCTCTATCGTGCAGGCGATCTTTGCCATCGTAGAAACCGCTTCCACGGGATACGCGCCGCCGGCCGTTTCGCCTGAGAGCATCACCGCGTCGCTGCCGTCGAAGATCGCGTTGGCAACGTCGGTCAACTCGGCGCGGGTCGGACGCGGGTTGACGATCATCGAGTCGAGCATCTGCGTCGCCGTGATCACCGGCTTGCGATGCCTTCTCGCCGCGCTGATGATCTTCTTCTGGGCCAGCGGAATCTGGTCGTCGGGAATCTGCACCGCCAGATCGCCGCGCGCCACCATGATGCCGTCCGCCGTTCCCGCGATCGCGTCTATGTTGTCCAGCCCCTCCTGACTCTCGATCTTGGCGATGATCCGGGCCGGCCAGCGCAGTATGCGGGTATACTCGCGGATCTCCGCCACCTCGTGCGGAAAACAGAGAAAACTCGCCGCGATAAAATCAAGATTCTGTTCCGCGCCGAACGCGAGGTCCTTCTTGTCCTGCTCCCCGATGATGGGAAGCCCCGGATGAATCCCCACCAGATTGACATTCTTTCTGCTGCCGATCTTGGCGTTGTTCGCGGCCCGGCACTGCACCTCTTTCCCGCCGCTCGGAGGCTTCTCCAGCACCTCAAGCTCGAAAAGCCCGTCCGCGATGAGTATCTTGACCCCCGGCTTGACACGGGCCGCAAGGTCCTGCCAACTGAGGGAAATTCGCCCCGGGGAGCCTCCGGTAGCGGCAGTGGTAAACGCGCCGTCCGTTGACACGATCACCGGGTCGCCCTTCTTAAACTCGACAATCCCGTCGTCCTCGACGAGCCCTGTTCTTATCTCCGGCCCCTTCGTGTCCAGCATGAGCGCGACCGGAAACTCCAGCTCCGCGGAAATCCGCCTCACCCGGTCGATGCGAACCTTGTGTTCGTCATAACCACCATGCGAAAAGTTAAACCGCGCTACATTCATCCCCGCGTAGAGCATCTTGCGTATCAAATCGTCATGGTCGCACGCCGGCCCTATCGTACACACAATCTTTGTTTTTCGAAAATACCGCTTGTTCATACCCCCAGTATAACCTACTTGCCGTGAAGGTGATAGATCCTCACGGTCAACAAATGAAGAATGGTTGCCCGCAGAGGACACGGATTTTCACCGATTTAGCGTGGAGTTTTATGTGAGGCTGTCCAAAACCGTGCGTGTTAGCGCGCCGTCCATGAGAACCTGTTCAGAATCTCAGCAAAAGGGGGAACGGCAACAGGTTGCCGCGTCTCCCCCTTCGCTCCGGTCTTCGCCCTCTGCTATCCCCCTCTACGGGGACAAAACCATATATGGTTTTGTGGGTGCGTCCTAAGCGTCCACGGATGGACGCAAAATAGAGCGCACCCCGGCCCGGAAGTCCGAAGCAGGATGCTGAGGGCTGTAGGGAGCCCCCGTAACGCCCCCGGATCACAGCGGAGACTTGCGTCTCGCAGGGTTTTTGAACAGGCTCTGCCGACAGGGGGAGACTTCCCCTCATTTTCCATGCGCGCAATGCATATCGCCCCCCCCCCCGGTATTTTAATACCGGAAAAAAAAGTATTTTGGTAACTTCCCGTCTGCCCGGAGCGGGGTTATCATAATGTAACATTAATTTTCTGGAGGAAAAGATGAAAAGATTGCTTATCTCAGTGTTGGTTTTAGGGATCGCGGCCTCGGTTTTTGCCGGCGGTGCCAAGCAAGAGGCGCAAAGTGGCGGTGGAAGCGGGGTCACCACGATCAAGTGGGCGATGTGGGATTATGACCTCACGGTCTACTACAAGCCGCTGATTGACGCGTACCAAGCGAAGAACCCGCAGGTGAAGATTGAGCCGGTGGATTTGGGCAGTGCCGATTTTATGACAGTCCTCGGCACCCAGCTCTCAGGCGGGGCGGATCTCGACGTGTTGTGTATCAAGGATATCCCCGGTTACGCGAACCTCGTCCGGCAGAATCGGCTGGAACCGCTGGCCGGCTTTATTAAGGCCAAAGGGATTGATACCGCCCAGTACAGCGGCGTCGTTGAACAGCTCACGGTAAACGGCGAGGTTTATGCGTTGCCCTTCCGCCGTGATTTCTGGCTCATCTTCTATAACAAGGACCTTTTTGACGCGGCAGGCGTTCCCTATCCGTCAAACGACCTGACCCTCGATGACTACGACGCGCTGGCGAGAAAGGTTACGCGGGGAAGCGGCGCGAACAAGACCTACGGCGCCCATTACCATACGTGGCGGAGCACGATACAGCTCTTCGGCCTCTTAGACGGCAAGAACACCATCGTGGATGGCAAGTATGATTTTCTTGCGCCCTACTACGAGCGGGTGCTGAAAGAACAGAGCGACGGTATCGTGCAGAGTTATGCCACGCTGAAGACATCGGGCACCCACTATTCCGGGGCCTTCTTCAACAGCCAGATTGCCATGATGAATATGGGGACGTGGTTTATTTCCACCCAGATCGACAAGGTAAAGATCGGGGAGTCCACCTCCAAGAATTGGGGTTTGGCGAAGTATCCCCATCCGGCGGGCGTTCCGGCGGGAACCACGCTGGCATCCGTCACCGGCATCGCGGTGAACAAAAATTCCAAGAACAAGGAAGCGGCCTTAGCGTTTACGCAGTTTCTTTCCGGGCCGGAAGGCGCGGCGATACTCGCCAAGATAGGAACTATTCCCGCGATCATGAATCAGGAAGTGATCAATGCCATCGCCTCGATACCCGGTTTCCCCAGCGATCCGGGTAGCAAGGAAGCCCTGCAAGTGGCCAAGACCTATCTCGAAATGCCTCTGCATGAAAAGAGCGCGGACATCGAGATCGTCCTGAACGAAGTTCACGATGCCGTCATGACCGGAAATACCACCGTCCAGGCGGGTATACAGGAAATGAACGAGCGTGTCGGAAAGATTTTAGGGAGATAAGCCCGTCCCCGGCGCGGGGCACCGCCCCGCCGCCCTGCCGGGGGGTCGAGAACCCCCCGGTACCACCGGTACATGGAAATAACGATGACGAAGAAAACAAAAGAGGCGCTGGTCGCCTACAGCTTTATCGCGCCGAACTTTCTGGGGTTTTTGGTGTTCACGCTGGTGCCGCTGGTGTTTGCCCTCGTGCTCTCTTTTCTCAAGTGGGACGGGGCGAACCCCATCGAGTTTTACGGGTGGGAAAACTTTATCCGCCTCTTGAACGACGCCATTTTTTGGCGGGCCTTTTGGAACACGATCCTCTACACGGGCGGTGTCGTCCCGCTCACGCTGGTGTGCTCGCTCTTTCTTGCCATTCTGCTCAACCAGAAGGTAAAGGGGAGAAACTTCTTTAGAACGGTTTCTTTTTTCCCCTATGTGGCGTCCCTTGTCGCGGTCGCGGCGGTGTGGAACTTTATCTTCAGCCCCACTCGCGGGCCGGTGAACAACCTGCTCAACGCCCTTACGGGGATTCCCGTCGAGAACCTGCCCGGCTGGGCCGCCGACAAGAACTGGGCCATCCCCACGGTTATCTTTTTTAGCGTGTGGAAGAACATGGGGTACTACATGGTGATTTACCTCGCCGGGCTTCAGGGCGTGAATCAGGAACTCTACGAAGCGGCGAACCTCGACGGCGCCAACGGATGGCAGCGGTTTTGCCACGTGACCCTTCCCCAGCTTGCGCCGACGACGTTCTTTATCCTGATGATGCTTATCATCAGTTCGTTCAAGGTCTACGACATCTTCATCAACCTCTTCGCCGGAGGGGACAACCAGTTGACCAATACCACGCGGGTCTTGGTCTACCAAATCTACAACACGGCGTTCCGTTCCCTCGAATACGGCTATGCCAGCGCGATTGCGATGGTCCTCTTCGTGCTGGTGTTGGGCATTACCCTGATTCAGTTTCGGGGCGAGAAAAAATTGAATTATTAGAGTGGTCGTCATGGTACAACAGAAAAACAAAGGCTTTACGGTCAGCGTCTTGTTCGTGTATCTCTTTCTCGTGCTCATCGCCTTTACGATGTTGATTCCTTTTGTCTGGATGCTCTCCTCGTCCCTGAAGCTGAACAAGGACGTGTTCACGTTCCCGATGAGGTGGATCCCCGCAGACCCGCGCTGGCGAAACTACTCGGATATATGGACGAAGATCCCGCTGGGAACGTTCATCCTCAACACGGTAAAACTCTCGGTGATTGTAACGTTTCTCCAGCTTTTGAGTTCCAGTTTTGCGGCCTACACCTTCGCCAAACTCCGCTTCCCTGCCCGCCGGGGCCTCTTTCTGGGTTACATCGCCACGATCGCCGTCCCGTGGCAGGCGTACATGGTTCCCCAGTTCATTCTGATGCGGTCGCTGGGGCTCAACAACACCCATCTTTCCATCATCTGCCTCCAAGCGTTTTCCGCCTTCGGGGTCTTCATGATGAAACAGTTTTACGAGAGCATTCCCGACGAACTGCGCGAGGCGGCTTGGATCGACGGCCTCTCCGAATACGGGATATGGCTCAGGATCATGCTGCCCCTCTCCAAACCGGCCATCTCGACCCTCACGATTATCACCTTCGTCAACACGTGGAACGACTTCTTAGGCCCGATGATCTACCTTACCCGCACCGACCTCAAGACGATACAGATAGGCTTGCGTATGTTCATCTCCCAGTATTCCAGCGAATACGGCCTCATCATGGCGGCCAGCGTGGTGGCGTTGATTCCCGTTCTGGTTATTTTCCTCTCGTTACAACGGTATTTTGTACAGGGCGTGGCGTCTACCGGGCTTAAGGGATAAGAGCATATAACCTGCGAACGACACGGACGGACACGGCCAAATGCGGAATATAAGAATGGTCCACAGATTGCACTGATTGCACAGATTTCCATACTTGAGGCTGTTCCAAAACCGTGCGTGTTAGCGCACAGTCAATGAGTTTTGGAACAGGCTCAGAGATAAGAGAAGTAAACAGGATAAAATTGAACGCTTTCGCGTGGTCTGCCTTCGCGGTTACGTGTCTTGGAAATAAATATCCTTGCGCATACTGACATTCTTCCGCTTTTTGTTAAAAAGCGCCTCATTAATCAAAAAACCGTTTTTCTCATAAAACGTGAGAACGCTTTCGTTATGTTCGACATCAGCGTCTACCGTAAGAAAACGGCAGGCAAAAAGCGTTCTGTCGCAGGTGCGGGCTATCGTAAGAGAGGATGCAATCATAAAAGAACCCAGCCCCTTGTAACGCTCCCGATACGCCTGAGAAACGGCAAGTTTCGCTATCTTCATCGCCGGAACGGTTTTGAACGGATAATTCAGATTATGCAGTTCTTTTTCACTGACGGAAAGTTTTATCGCGTCGGCAACAAGCGCCATATATCCCGCGATCCCCCCGTCCGCCTTGTCCCGCACGAGCCACGTAAGGGCGATGTGATCGCTCTGGGAACGCTGCGCTTCCCGCGTCAAATACTCGTTGTATTCGCCGATGGAATAGTCAAAACGGCTGACCGGACTATCCGGCGCAAGCAGCGCAAACTCAAAATAACGGTCGCCGTTGCCGGCGGTGATGATCTCGCGCCCGCTCATCGCTTGAACATTTTCATAAGCCGCTCATCTTGCGCTTCCATTTCGGCAAGTTGCGCCTCGGTAGGGCGGCGGCGAATTTCTTTGATAATCTGCTCGACAATGGCCTTGTCCTTGATAACGGTCGGCTGGACGGGCTTGATTCTGATACTGGTCCCCATACGCTTTGCTCCTTACCCCCAGTCTACTACGGGTTTCCCCAAAAAACAAGGCCGCCTTTTCAGATAGGGCGACATCATTTATTTTCAATCACCCAACAATGACCGAATCTGAGGAATTTCTACCACGAACCAGCACGAACAGGCCCATCCGTTTGTGGAATTTGTTCGGGTGGTTGCGGGCCAATGGCCCGTTGCGGTTCGTGGTTTATTGTTCATTGATTTTGTGTGTCTTATATCTGCCGCCGTCTAGGTCGTTGCCAATAGCGACGAAGCAATCCAGCGTGGGGGGCTTCTCCGTCTGGATTGCTTCGGGCTACGCCCTCGCAATGACGGCCCTGCCACGCGCCTCGCAAAAACGACATTCTCCATTTTCAATTCTCCATTTTCCATTCGCGTAGCGCTCTGGATTGCTTCGGGCTCTATAAATTGAGTGCCGATGACGAAGTCCGGCTGCGCTATGAGGCGCGGGAAAAGGCGTGGCGCGACGAGCAAGGCTGTATTGCCTTCGGTATTGACAAAGGTATCAAACAAGGTCGTGAAGAAGTCCTTGAACTGCTCGGATGCGGAGAATCGCTGGAATCTATACTGCATCGTTATGATACCAAAACAACCGGCGGGAAATAACCGATAATTGATACGGTGCGGGCCAAAGGCCGGGGATTTTCAATCTTTTGAGGTTGCGGGCCTTTGGCTATTGTCGTTTTCGGGTTAAAGCGGGTTTTAGCCTTCCAACACGGCGTTTTTAAGGGGTGTGAGTCTTGCAAAGGTTGCCGAAGACGCTTTGCGCGCCTTTCAAAACGTGAGGTTTTGGAACAGGCTCAAGCAATCAAGAGTACGAAAACGTTAAAAATGTGCTATAATGGCGGTATGAAATCATTTTGTTTTTTCTTCTTTTTGCTTGCGGCAACCTCTCTTTTTGCCGGCGGGAATAGGGAAACGGCGGACGAAGCGCAAATGGGCCGGTCCGCGAGTATGATTAGGCGCGCGGGGGTTATCCGTGTCGGGGTTCATTTTGATATGCCAAAAATGGGTGTTTTTGACAGCAACACCAACCGATTTGACGGGTTTGAGATTGAAATTGCCCGTCTGCTTGCGCGTGATTTGCTGGGCAACGAAAACAAAGTTGAGTTTGTGCCTGTGAGGAACGAGAGGCGCGAGGATTTTCTTGACCGGGGGACGGTGGACGTGATTATCGCTACTTTTGGAAAAACCGATCAGAGAGCGGAAAATTATAATATATCGTCGCCCTATTACACCGATTTTGTCGGACTGATGGCGCGAAAGGATTCTGGTTTTCAGGGGCTTGCGGATCTGAGCGGGAGGAGTATCGGCGTGGTCGGCGGGACGAGTACCCGGCAGGCAATCGACGCGGCGGCAACCGCTATCGGCGCACATCCCTATTTTTATGAGTTCGCCCGGTTTTCTGAAATAAAGGCCGCTCTCGCGTCGGGTTTGCTGGACGTTTTCGCGTCGGATAGAACCGTCTTGGTTCGTTATGTTGACGATACGGTAACCATCTTGCCCGATCATTTTGCCCCTCGTGAATACGGCATTGCGACAAAACTGAGTAATAACGATCTTGCCACCTATGTTGAACAGCGGATACAGCAGTGGTCGCGGGAAGGTATTCTTGATGCATTGAAAGACCACTTTGGGCTTTAGAGCCCCGCCGGGGCTTCCCCGGGGGCTGGTTTGGCGGGAAAGGACGGCGGTTCCCCTACGGGAAAAAAAGCCCTCTCCTGTTGCGGGCGTGGTAAGGGTATCTGCAAAGAAATAGAAAACATTGCAAGGAACATAAGGGTATGGAAATTAAACTCGCTAAAGATTTGGATGAAAGCATAAGAGAAAAAATAAGCGCGTTATTTGTCGAGGCGTTTGGACGGGAATTAAGAATAATTTCAACGGACGCAAGTACCTTGATAAAGGCGTTTTCACATATCTTTGTACTCGATTATTTCTATGTCGGCATCATAGATAACGACATTGCCGGGATGATAGTTTGCGTGGATAAAGAACATTATTGTACCCATCATAACAAGAAAATATTGATAAAAAATTTGGGATTCATAAAAGGGTCTTTGGCCAATATGATATTTACCAAATATTTTAATAAACACCCCAAATATCCGGTTGAAATTGATGACAAAACGGGTTCCATTGAGTTTGTGGCAACGAATAAAAAACAGAGGGGAACGGGTGTCGCTTCATCAATAATGGAATATATATTTTCATTAAACAGATATGAAAAATATATTTTAGAGGTTGCGGATACAAACGAAAAGGCGTTTCAGCTCTATAAAAAATGGGGGTTTAAGGAAGTTCATAGAATCAAACAAAAATACGCAAAGATTATGGGCATACATCATTTGGTTTATATGGTGAAATAATCGCGTTGTTTTCAAAATCCGTTCATTTTCAATTGTAACTATTCGGCCGCTTTAGTACGAGAGGCTGTTTCAAAACCTCACGTTATCTGTGGACATTCCCCTCCTCCACCCAAAAAAATCCTTAATTTGTTGCCGGTGGGAGACTTCCCCCGACAGAATAGTCGCCGCCAACGTTCAGATTGACGGCGGGTGAGGAATCGCGGCGATGAGTTCTTGGGTATAAGGATGGGTTGGCGCGTTAAAAATCCGTTCCGTGTCCCCCTTTTCCACGATTTCGCCCCGGTACATCACGATGACGCGATCGCACATATACCGGACCACCCCCAGATCGTGGGAGATAAAGAGATAGGTCAAATTATAGGCGTCGCGCAGGTCGTGCAACAGGTTGAGAATCTGGGCCTGGACCGACATATCAAGGGCAGACGTCGGCTCGTCGAGGATCAGTATTTTGGGGTTTTGGATAATCGCCCGGGCAATGCCCACCCGCTGACGCTGGCCCCCGGAAAGTTCATGGGGATACCGGTGAAGATACTCGCCGGACAGCCCAACACGGGCAAGAGCCGCCTCGATCAGGGCGCGACGGTCTGATTTTGTCTGTGCGCCGATGCTGAGGCCCTCTCCCACAATGTGTTCCACCGTCATCAGGGGGTCCATAGCCCAGGACGAATCCTGAAATACCATCTGAATATTTCCACAATGGACCCTCCATTCCTCCGGGGAAAGGTTTTGGGGATCGAGCCCACATACCCGGATGCCGCCGCCGGTACGCCGCTCAAGGCCCGTCAGTATCCGCGCCAGAGTGGTTTTGCCGCTGCCGGATTCCCCCACAATCCCGACCCGCTCGCCCGGATACACGGAAAAGGCCACGTCCTTGAGGGCGGTCACAAAGCGATCGCCGCCGAACATACCGGCCCGCGTGGTAAACACCTTGTTGATACGTTCTATGTTAATCAGTTCAATAAGCTGGGGCTGTTCCCCCGTCGTCATCATATCTGGCTCCTAAATCGTATAGTCAATGACCGGCAACCGGTTCCGTTGTTCGTTGATCCCGGGGATCGCGTCCAGAAGCATCCGCGTATAGGGATGTTGCGGTTCCCTCAAGACGGCAGCGGCAACGCCGGTTTCAACGATCTTTCCCTTCCGCATGACCGCGAGCCGGTCGGCTATTTGGGAGACAATCCCTAAGTTGTGCGTGATAAACAAAATGGAAAGGCCCTTGTCTCTTTTGAGCCGCTCTATCAAACGCAAAATTTGCGCCTGTATGGTAACGTCCAGGGAGGTAGTCGGCTCGTCGGCAATGAGCAATTTTGGCTCACAACTGACCGCCATAGCAATACACACCCGCTGACGCTGGCCCCCGGAAAGCTGGTGGGGATACCTTTCCAAGAGTTCCCCGGCGGGAGAAAGCCCCGCGTATTCAAAGGCCGCCTCTGCCCGTTCCCGCGCCTGCGTTTTGGAAAGGGCAAAATGGGTGCGGATAATCTCAGTGATGACCGTCCCCACTTTATACACGGGATTGAGCGAACTCATCGGGTCCTGAAAGATCATGGCGATTTCTTTTCCCCGCAGGGCGTTTAACCGCTTCTTATCGCACCCCAGGAGGTCGGTTCCCCCAAAATCAATGCTGCCCTCCACCGTCCGAATCCGCCGGGAGGGATAGAGGCGCAAGGTTGAAAGGGCGGTAAGGGTTTTGCCGGACCCGGTTTCTCCCACGAGGGCCAGGATTTCTCCCTTTTGGATAGCCAACGCTTCAATATCCACGAGGACTTTGGGGTCTTTGCGCGGCCCCGTGACGATCTTTAAATTACGGAATACAAGCAGATTTTCCATGCGGCGTTCCTCATCCTTCAAGACCGAGCATGGTCATACCGCGTTTTGGGATCATAAAAATCGCGGAGCCCGTCGCCAAAGAAATTGAAGGCCATAACAGTGATAAAGATAAAAATCCCCGGAAAGGTAACATACCACCAGCCGCTCAAAAAATAATTTTTTCCGGTACTCACCATGAGTCCCCATTCCGGCAGGGGCGACTGTACCCCCAGTCCCAAAAAACTCAGCGATGCGGCGGTGAGGATCACCGAGCCAAAGGACAGGGAGACCTGCACGATAATGACCGGGATGGTGTTTCGCAGGATATGATCATACAAAATTCTTACGGGGCTTACCGCCATCGCCCGCGCGGCCTCGACAAAGCCCCGGCTCTTGAGGGAGACGGTTTCATTGCGGATGAGGCGAGCGAACCACGGCCACCAGGACAGCGCGATGGAAATTGCCGTATTGGTTAGGGAAGGCCCCAGTACCGATACGATGGCTATGGCCAAAAGGAGGGAGGGAAAACTCAAAAAGATTTCACACAAGCGCATCATCACCGTATCAACGACGCCGCCGAAATAGCCGGACACGAGCCCGTAAGAAATGCCGATTGCCGATGAGATGAGGATCACCACGAAGGCCAGTTGGAAGGAAAGCCGCGCGCCGTAGAGTACCCGCAAGAAAACGTCCCGGCCCATTTCATCGGTGCCAAAGGGGTGGGCCGCCTGAGGGGGAAGCAGCTTGTTCTCCAAGTGAACTTCGTTTGCTATGTCTTGGGAATAGGGAACCAAGAGGGGCGCGAAGATGGCAAGAAAGATCAAGGCCGCAATGAGGAGGAGGCCCGCGAAACACAATTTATTATGCATAAGGAACCGCATAAATTCCCTTGCCGTATTTTTCATATCATTTCTTTCCTTAAAGTTCTATGAGCCTGTTCCAAAACACGAGCAAGTCTTGACAGGCTGCGCTAAAGCACTGATTTATTCAATCGAGAATGCACTCCTCGCCTTCGCGGTTAACGCTTCCTTCTCTAAATGGACGGCCCTCACACATGAGGCCGACTCTCCTTACTGTGCGGCAATCCGTTCCCGAACCATCTCGCCGATGATCTCCACCGGAAGATCGTACTGGGCGGTACGAAAAGCCCATCGTATATCGTTCTCGGTCACATAGTGTTTGAAAGCCGACGGTTTGTATACAATACCGATTCCACGACTACACTATATCTCTTTTATGGAAGAAATACAAGAGAAAGGGCTCCCATCCAGGGCAACGTCATTTGAGGCTGTTCCAAAACTTCAGTTTTTGGAACAGCTTCCCTAGATTTAAGGGAAAAACCGGGGCCTTTGACTGGTTTTTCCAAGAGCCTGTTCCAAAACCGTGCGCGGTTAGCGCACAGTCAATTAGTTTTGGAACAGGCTCGATTACATCAACGATGAGGAAATGGCATTTAACAACGTAAAAGGAAACTATCAAAATACTTTATTTGGTGTTGAGCAAATGAGAAAAATAGAAATTTGTCGAAATCAGCCTTGCCATAGCAATTGGGGATCGCGTGATGGAGACGGATTACAGAGATGGACCATACGGGATCAAAATGTAATCAATGAACTATATAAATTAAATTTCTTGGGTAATACAATCGAAATTGACCAGAAATATTATTGGTACAGATTTCCCGATGTCATTATTGCTATGGAATATGATATTACCCAAAATGAAAAAGATAGTATCATTAACAGAATAAATGATGAAATGAACAAGATGAGCAAAGAAGAACTGGATTTTAGACTGCCATCACCAAGTTCGGAACGAAGAAACTGGACAAAAAGAGAAATATTTGAAAAACAATTAAAGGATGAAACTGGCCCAAGAAATTTTATGATTCATATATGGAAAAATAACGAGCAATATGTTTGTCAGATAAGTGACAACTCAATTTACTGTCTCGTTGACATAGATACATTTTTCGGTATTGTGAACGGCCCATGGTTGCAATTATTTTTATAAAAATGAGACCCATCGCGTAACGAGACTGTCGGATTAGTCGGTTTTGGGGCAGAGATATATCCCCGGCAAACCCGTGACGGACATTCCGCGCGGATCGCCAGCCAGCCACGCTTTTTATCCCTGCCTTTCACCTACCCGCTTCCCCCTTATCCTCCGCTTCCCTCCGCTCATGGAAGCGGGGACTGAACGGGCACGCCAACGGGCCGATACGGCATTCCCAAAGGGAACTCCTTTGAAACGCTCACTTCAAGAGCGGCTTGACACGATTGTTGAAAAAATCAAGGCTCTTGCCCCATCGTCCCCGCACGTCTTGAGAATACCGTACCCCATACGAGGTCTTTTCGGAGCATTTATTCGCACTTCAGATTTGAACTGGCGCAATCACGTTTCACTCTTCAATGCGGTATCTGACACCGCCGCATTCCCCGGGCCGTCTCCGTTATCCCTGGCGTCCTCGAAAAGTTGCTCGAACTCTTTGTCGTCCACAACTATCGTATCCTTCGTCCACGACCGGCACTTCAGCCATCCAATCAGTTGCTTTACCATACTCCCATGACCTTCCTTACTCTTTATGATCAATTCCCCCGCAGATTGCAGGAATACCGCTTCACGCGAATCCAGCGCACTACCTGCCGGGCATCCAATTTCTGACATAAAAACCTCCGGTAATGTCACTATAATGTAGCCATAAAAGCCAAGGGTCCGCACATAACCGGAAACAGATATTTTGCGGTGGGCTTGACATGCTTTCCGGCACATGGTATAAACAGGGCGAATACATGGGGCTGTTCCAAAACCGTGCGTGGTTAGCACACCGTCAATTCGTTTGGGAACAGGCTCACATGAGTGACCGGAGAATAGCGCGGACTGTTTTTTGTCCCTGCCATAGAACGACATAAGGGAAATATAACACGTTTTCAGAATAATCACAGGTTTTCAGTGAAAAAAGTTGTTTTTTTATGGAAAAAAGTACCGGGCAGATAAGAGGAAGTGAGGCGGGGTCGGAGCAAACCGCCGGCTTGTTGCAACGCGCTCCCTGTCGGTGGTGTTGCCCCTTGTGGCAGCACGGTTACCGGAGGTAACACGCCGTAGCGACAAAGCAATCCAGACAAGGAAGGTCGCCCGCCGGAGTGCTTCGCCCGCGCTAACGAGCGGCTTGCTCGCAATGACGGGGACAGCGGATGCGTAACCGATGCGCTATCATAGACGAGAGATACAAGAAATATGCGAATAACGGTGAGGGATCGGTGCGGCTTTTGGCCCGGATAACTCGCCTGCCCTCTGTTGGCTTTTCAACCTCCTGCCGGCAGAGGGCGTTTTTTTGTCCGGTGGTCGTGGCTATCTTTTTATCAAATCTTTTAGTCTGAACAACTTGGTATCGTTTTTCTTTATGGTTTCAATATAATCCGTTAAGGCTTCTCTGGTAGTCAACCAGTTCTTTTGCATCTTTATTGCCTTCAACCGCCTGGAACGGGCCAAATAGGATAGATACGCTATGCTATACCCGCTTATTTTCGATGCTTCCCGCAGACTAATATAACCATATCGATCCGTTTTGTCGTTTTTACTTTTCAATGCGTTTAAATATATGATTAACGAGCGTTCTACAGACCTGCCGATAAAATTGAAATAGTCATAATACTGTTCCCGATCCGCTTCTTTTAATACCCGGTAATATTTTCTTCGGTCAATATGGAGTATTACGGCGGGCGGATACCCGTTTTGCAGGAATATCAGGTTCATAAGCAACCGGGCCGTCCGGCCGTTTCCGTCAATAAAGGGATGAATATGAACCATTTTGTAATGTACCCATCCGGCCAATTCCACGACGGATAATTTTGATTTATGTTCATAATACCACGTTATAAACTCTGTCATTAATGCGGGTATCTTTATTGCCGATGGCGGTATATGTTCTGCCCCCATTATCATAACATTCGCGTCTCGATAATGTCCCGCGTCCTTATCGCTGATATTTCTTACTATCATTTTATGGATTTCAAAAATAACCTTTTCGTCCAATTCCTTTTTTTTTGTAACAAAATCATATAACAATTGAATGCCTTCTTTATGATTGAGGGCCTCAAAATGTTCTTTTAATGTCTTGTTTCCGACAGTCAACCCCCTGTTTATGACCAAATCAGTCTCTTGCAAACTTAACGTGTTTCCTTCAATGGCGTTGGAATTATAGGTCCATTCAAGGGTAAATTGTTCCTCCAATTTACGGACAATTTCAGGGGAGAACGGCCGGAGTGTGTCTAATTCGTGTTTTTTGCCCTCGATACTTTTCAAGAGGCCGGTATTGATACTATCGGTTTCCATAGTACTATTCTACCCTGAGTTCATCTTTTATGGAAGTCTTCGAGCAGGATAAACGCATAGGGGCAAAATCTTACCACGAGAGGCTGCTGCAAAACCTCAAGTTATGGAAGGCACGTAAAGCGTGCCCGGCAAATAACGTTTGCCCAGCAACCGCTAAAAAACACAGTTTCATAAGGCTAAAGTCAAACTTTATGAGGCTTTAGCCCGGCTCGAGCGGAGGGCGTCCTCCGCCTTAGCCAAACGATCCCGTCCTTTTCACTTAGAGCCTGTTCAAAAACCCCGCGAGACGCAAGCCTCCGCTGTGATCCGGGGGCGTTACGGGGGTCTGACCCCCGTAGAGGGGGATAGCGGAGGGCGAAGACCGGAGCGAAGGGGGAGACTTCCCACTGTCAACAACTTAAGAATTTTGGTCCGCGAATGGCGCGAATAAATACGAATGATACATACCCATCAGCGCGTATTCGCATACATTCGCGGACAAAAAAACTAAAAATCTGTGTAACCCGTTGACCACTCTTATATTCCATTTGCTTAAGTTGTTGACAGGGGGAAGGCTTCCCCCTTTTGCTGAGATTTTGAACAGGCTCTTAGAGTTTTCGCGCCACCTCGATGATCTCGAATACCTCGAATTGGTCGCCGACTTGGATGTCCTCGAAGCCTTCGAGGGCGATGCCGCATTCAAAACCGGCGGCGACTTCTTTCACGTCGTCTTTGAAGCGGCGCAACGAGGCGATTTTGCCGGAATGGACGACCACGTTGTCGCGGAGGACGTTGACGGACGTGGCGCGTTTCACGAGGCCGGTAAGTACAAAACAGCCTGCGATGGTGCCGCCCCGGCTGATTTTGAACACTTCGCGCACTTCCACCGAACCGATGACTTCTTCTTTGACGTCGGGTTTCAAGAGGCCCTCCATCGCCTGTTTCATCTCTTCGACGACGCGGTAGATGACGTTGTGTTTGCGGATGTCGACTTTTTCCTCGGCGGCAAGGGCCTTGGCCTTGGGCGTGGGACGAACGTTGAAGCCGATGACGATGGCGTTTGACGCGGCGGCGAGGTCGACGTCTCCTTCGTTGATTGCGCCGGGCAGGGCTTGGATGACGGAGAGGCGCACTTCTTTCGTGGACAAGTCTTCGAGGCTTGAGCGGATCGCTTCCACGGAGCCCTGCACGTCGCCCTTGATAATGACCTTGAGTTCCTGGATTTCGCCCTCGTTGATCGTGTCGTAGAGGTTGTCCAGCGTGATCTTTTTGACGTTTTTCGCGTCTTCAACACGCTTGAGTTCCTGCCGCTTCACCGCATACCCGCGCGCCTCCTTCTCATCGGTCACAACTTGCAACGGGTCTCCCGCGTTGGGGATGCCCTCGAAGCCCAAGACTTCCACCGGCATCGACGGGGTCGCCTCGTCCACGCGAACGCCTTTATCGTCAAACAAGGCGCGAACCTTGCCGGGCCAGATACCGGCGACAAACGAATCGCCGATTTTCAGGGTGCCGCGCTGGACCAACACGGTAGCGACGATGCCCCGGCCCTGGTCGATGCGGCTCTCGATAACTTTGCCCTCGGCGGTGTGGTCGAAGGCCGCTTTGAGGTCGAGCATCTCCGCCTGAAGGAGAATCGTCTCCATGAGGCTGTCGATGCCTTCTTTTTTCTTCGCGGAGATCGGGACGAACATCGTTTGACCGCCCCATTCTTCCGGGGCGAGGCCCGAGTCGGAGAGCTGGCTCTTCACGCGGTCGAGGTTTGCCTCCGGTTTGTCGATCTTGTTCAACGCGACGATGATCGGAACACCCGCTTCCCGCGCATGGTTGATCGCTTCGACGGTCTGGGGCATAACGCCGTCGTCCGCGGCGACGACGAGGACAACGATGTCCGTCACCTGTGCGCCGCGCGCGCGCATACGGGTAAACGCCTCGTGGCCCGGCGTGTCGAGGAACGTGATGAAGCTGTCCCCGGCCTGCACGGTGTACGCGCCGATATGCTGGGTGATGCCGCCCGCCTCGCCTTCGGTCACATTCGTGCTGCGGATCGCGTCGAGGAGTTTGGTCTTGCCGTGATCGACATGGCCCATCACCGTAACAACCGGGGGCCTCGGCACCTTGTCACTTTCCTCGTCTTTCCCCATGTCGATGAGGGTCTCTTCGTAGAGGCTCACGATGTTCACATCCGCGCCGAATTCGGCAGCGAGCAATGTCGCCGTGTCCGAATCGATCTGCTGGTTGATCGTCACCATCATGCCCATACGCATCAATTTGGTGATGAGATCGCTCGCCTTGAGGTTGAGTTTCCGCGCAAGTTCGGATACCGAAATCACCTCCATGATGTCGATAGACTTGGGTGTCGGGTTTGCGATATGGCTGATCTTTTTCTTGGACTGGAGCAACTTTTCTGCCATCTCATGTTCTTTCTTCTTGAAGATGGTTTTCTTTGCCTTGAATGACTTTTTGACGGGACCTTTCGCGGCATCTGTCGGCGAAGATACCATTCCGGGTCTGCCTCCCGGTCTCTGTCCGTTTCCTCCCTGTCCAAAGGGCCGCTGTCCCCCCTGACCGAAGGGCCGCTGCCCGCCCTGACCGAAAGGCCGTTGTCCGCCCTGTCCAAAGGGCCGTTGTCCGTTGCCTCCCTGTCCGAACGGCCGTCCTTGCCTGAACGGGCCGCGCTGTCCGCCTTGTCCGCCCTGTCCGCCTTGCTGCCAGCCGTGCCTTGCGCTGTCGCCGCGCCCGCTACCCGCCGCGCTTCCCGGTGCCGCGCCCGGCGCGCGCTCGTAGTTGGAGATACTCCGCCCGATGACCCCCGAACGGTTTTCCGCAGGAGGTCTCGGCCCGACAAACTTACCACCGACCCGGCCTGCCGCAACCTTGGGTCGTGCCGCCATCGTCATAGTGGTTACTCCCGTTGGGCGTGCGGAAACGGGTTTTTCCGGTTGCTGGTCTGCTCCCTGGGGTGATGTATTGAGAGGCGGCGTGTGGGGTGCCTGAGTTTCCCTGTTGGGCGGCGGGGCCGGAGCCTGGTCGGTAACCGCAGTTTCGACTGGTTTCACCTCCCCTTTGTCCTTGTTTGGACGGACCGTTGTTATCTTCACTTTCCCTTGAGACTTCCCGTGGGGTTTTCCCTGGGACTTCCCTCCGCCTTCGCCTTGGGCGTGATTGCCGCCTAGAGAAGGCGCAACTGGAGAAGGCACAACCGGAGAAGGCGTCTTCTTTCTGACGACACGCTTGCGTTTCTCGACCCCTTCACCCGCCTCGGCAGGAACGGGTGCGTTCGCCGACGACCCCTCTTGTTTGGGACGTTTAATGTGTTCGACTTTTGGTTTTGCTTTTTCTTCCGCCATAGTTTCCTTATTCTTCGTACTCGAACGACAGCCCGACGCCGCAACCCGGGCACACGGTCATATCGAGCGTAATCTTTGCCCCACACTCCGGGCACTCGTATTCTTCCACCGGTTCTTCCTCGACGGACGATTGATCATCGTTCGGCTCGGCATCTTCGCTCCCGCCTTCCTCGACAACCTCAACATACTCTTCGATGAGTTTTCGCAACACGACAAGCGATTCCGGGGTCACACCCTCGATACCGGCCAGCCGTTCTTCCTCGGCGTTGATAAAATCTTCTATATAATCGAGACCTCCCTTCGCCAGCGCGTCCGCAACCGCTTTATCCACGCCGGGCAGTTCCCGAATCTCGTAAATCTCGTCTTCATAATCATCGGCATCACCAAAGAGTTGCGAAACCGCCTTTCTCGACTCGGAAGCAATATCCATCTCTTCAAACTGCTTTGCCGTCTTCACGTCGATGTTCCAGTCACAAAGCCGATTGGCGAGCCGCACGTTGAGCCCCTGCTTGCCGATCGCCAGCGACAACTGGGAATCGTTCACCACCGCGAGGGCCTGCCTCTTGGCCTCGTCAAGAATAATCACGTCACGCACCTCGGCGGGAGAGAGCGCATTCTTGACAAACTTAACCGGATCGGTCTCAAACTTGAGCACATCGATCTTCTCGCCCTCCAACTCGCGGATCACCGCCTGAATACGCGCCCCTTTCATACCCACACAGGCCCCCACCGGATCGATGTCCTCGCGGGAGGAGTAGACCGCCAGTTTCGTCCGGTAGCCAGGTTCGCGGACAATCTTGTGAATCTCGACCACCTTGTCGTAAATCTCAGGCACTTCCGTCTCGAAAATCGCCCGCACAAAATCGGTATGCGTCCGCGAAAGCACCACCTGCAACCCCGTCGCCGTCTTTTCGACTTTCAGCACCAGCGCCTTGACCCGGTCGTTCACATGGTAAATCTCACGCGGCGACTGAAACCGCTTCGGCAAGACCCCCTCGATCTTCCCGATGTCAACATAGATGTGGTTATTCCGCTCGCGCTGGTAGTATCCGGTGATGATCTCGCCCTCTTTCTCCTTGTATTCCGCGTAGAGACTGTCCTTCGTGATCTCCCGCATATACTGCCGCGCCGCGTGCTTGGCCGTCGCCACCGCCGAACGGGCAAAATCCTTGCGCGGATCGAGCTCGATAAGCATCTCGTCGCCCAACTCGGCATCGGGAAAAAACTCGTGCGCGTCGGCAATGGTAATCTCCTTCGAGCCATCCTGCACCTCATCCACGATGATTTTCTTCGCGAACAGGGAAACCTCGCGCTTATCCTCAGAAAAACGCACAACGACATTTTCGCTGTGCCCAAACTTGCGCTTATAGGCAGAGACCAAGAGATTCTCTATCGTACGGGCCACCAACTCCTCGGACATACCCTTTTCCTGCATGAGTTGCTGTATTTCTCCATGTAAATCCAAAGCCATATTCGTTCCTCTCTTTCGTTATTCGTTATCGTTTGTTATCGTGTATCTCTTCTGTTACGTCAGTTGGGGGGAAGTCTCCCCCCTGCCTCCAGCCATCACAAAATCACAAGCCCGACCGGGCTGGTGATTTTGCGCCGTCTTCCGGCACCCCCCTCTACGGGGACAAAACCATACGGTGCATGGTGGCCAAGCGTTGCTTGGCTTGGTGGGTACGCCCCAAGCGTCCACGGATGGACGCAAAATAGAGCGCACCCCGGCCCGGAAGTCCGAAACAGGACGTTGAGGACTGTAGGGCGCCCCCGAAGGCATCAAGGATGCCCCGCCCCCGCTTCTTCTCCCGGCGCGAAGTGAAAATTACAAATGGACAATCATGGTAACAGAACACTCATTATCCATTTTCAATTATCCATTTTCCATTCGCGCAAGCGCACTACCCATCCAGCTTCGCCTTCGCAATCCGCCGGTATTCCAGTTCCCGCCGCCCGTCCGCGCCGGTCAGCGCAAGCCGTTCCCGGTCGGCACTTTCGAGCACGCCGCCCACCCAGTCGGACAGGTCGCGGAGATAACAGCGCACCGGCAACCCGACGTAGTGATGAAACTCGCTCGCATCCTTCACCGTCCGGTCAATCCCCGTCGACGACACCTCGATAGAGACATCGCAACCGGGAAACGCAAGTTCCAGCCGTCCCTGTACCGCCCGGTGAACCGCCGAACAATCGGCCACCCCGATACCCCCCGTCTTGAACACCACGAACCGCACCCGCACCGACCCCTTATGGCGCGAAACCGTGAACTCAACCAGCGAGAGCCCGCACCCCTCCACAACGGGCAACACCTCATCGAACAGCGGATCTTCCGCCCTCTCCGTATAGACCACCTGCACCCCTTCGGGGAATTGAAAATGGGAAGCGGATAATGGGGGAAGCAGAACGCCAACCTCCAAAAGCCACTCATCATCCATTCGCGCACCGCGCGCCCCCGTCCCACAAAAAAGGGGCCAGTGAAGCATCACCCTCACCCCGCCCCTCTTATGAAATGCTTCAGAATAAGTCAAGTATAGCCTATATGCAAAAAAGAGTCAATCCCCCCACAGTACATCGAAAAAGTAACCAAAAGGCGGAACAGAAAAAGAACGCCTTTGCGCGAAACCATGTCGGCTGTCGGCGGGACGGCACGAAGGAGGAACTCGCCGCGCTAAAACCGCGTTTGCGAATACCTTTGTCCGCTTGTCAACTTTTTCATACCCAACAAGAAACTACCGGGCAAAACCAGGGAGGGTTCAAAAATTATCGAGGGAGGCTGTTCCATGCCGTCTGTCGTTCACCGTGATGTTATGCGTTATCCTGTTTCAGGCGGTTTATCGTCTCGATGGTTTCAATGATGCAACTATTCAAGTCTTTTTTGATGACCGATGTCCAGAAACGCAGAACAGTCCAGCCGTTTGACTGATAGTGTTCATTCACTTCTTGGTCGCGTTGCATGTTGCGCCGTATTTTCTTTTGCCAATAGTCGGAGTAGGAGGCCAGCATTTCCTCCCGCGATGAAAAATGGCGTTCCTTCCAGTTGTTGCCGTGCCAAAAATCGCCGTCTATGAACAGAACAAGTTTGTATTTTTTTATGGCAACATCGGGTTTTCCAAAAAGGCTTTTAACGTTTTTCCGGTAACGCACACCCCACTTCCACAACGCCTTGCGAAAAAACACCTCCGGCTTGGTATCGACACTGCGGATATGGGACATACATCTGCTCCGTTGTTCCGGCGTTAAAACATCCATCGTTTTTGTTTCTCCGGCAGAAAACCGGCAATCGGTTCCGCGCTATAATACTTCTCCTTAAGAATACCTCATGAGGGGGAAGTCGCGGCAATTTCATTGCCGACCCTTCGCTCCAGCCCGCCGCTTACGCTATCCCCCTCTGCGGGGACAAAACCATGCGGTGCATGGTTTTGTGGGCGCGTCCCAAGCGTCCACGGATGGACGCAAAACTGAAAGCAAATGCGTAGCATTTGCCGCGCCCCGGCCCGGAAGTCCGAAACAGGACGTTGAGGACTGTAGGGAGCCCCCGAAGGCGTCAAGGACGCCCCGCCCCCGAATCACAGTGGAGACTGCCTCCTGCGGGGTTTTTGAACAGGCTCTCAGCGGCCGTCAGATAAGGCAGATAACCTCGTCGCCATGCGCGCCCCGCAGTTCCTGCCCCGCCGGATAGACAACCAGATCCATGTCCTCCAGCGGGATCGCGCCGAGCAGAACCTTGCCGTC
>JAISZQ010000049.1 GCA_031269165.1 Spirochaetaceae bacterium | reverse complement strand
CATCCCGATCAGGCTTAGATCGGTATCCCGATCAGGCTTGGATCGGTATCCCGATCAGGCTTGGATCGGGATACCGATCAGGCTTGGATCGGTATCCCGATCAGGCTTGGATCGGCACCCCGATCAGGCCTAGATCGGTATCCCGATCAGGCTTAGATCGGTATCCCGATCAGGCCTAGATCGGTATCCCGATCAGGCTTGGATCGGTACCCCGATCTCGCTTAGATCGGTATCCCGATCAGGCTTGGATCGGTATCCCGATCAGGCTTGGATCGGTATCCCGATCAGGCTTGGATCGGCACCCCGATCTCGCTTAGATCGGCACCCCGATCAGGCTTGGATCGGCATCCCGATCTCGCTTAGGGCGGTCGTCATTGCGAGCGAACCGCTCGTTAGAGCGGGCGAAGCAATCCAGTGTGGAAGATGTCCCGTCTGGATTGCTTCGTCGCTAACGGCGTGTTACCTCCGGTAACAGTGCTACCATAGGTGGCAACGCCACCGGCAGGGAGCACGCCGCCTCCTCGCAATGACAGCCCCGCGCCCTTGCAGAAATGGAAAATCACCGGAATGAAAGACGCGGCCTCCAAACTCCGCGCATTTTCCCTTTTCAATTTCCCATTTTCAATTCCCCCGCAACGCCCCCATCACTAGGATTCAATCACGGAATTCAATCCTTGAGTTTCGGAGAAAGCAGTGCGCAGCACTGCCCGAAACTCAAGAAGCAAAGCGTCGCAAACCCGTAGGGTTTGCGACATTGCCCTCCAGCACAGAAGCAGTCCGCCTTCCGATACCGGATGCATACCTACCGGAAGCAATCAGCCTTCCGGTGTTCTTAGTTTTATCTCGCCATCTTTCATCTCCTCTCGTTTAAGTTTTGTAAGGCCGTCACCCATTCCGGCCCTGCCGTCGTTCACACCACGGAACCACTTATTCCACTTTCCAATTCCCCAATGGTTTTTTATGCAATAATGTTTTCCAGATTTGCGCCTTGGGAGGCGGTACTCCGATTTTAACAATATCAATAAAACCTTTTGTTTTCTCCCCAGCACTACTTGATGAAATAGGCCCGGAAAATAACCGCGCTTCCTTTAATTCAATGAGTTCAGTCGTTTTGTCGTTCACCGCATCCCCATAACGGACAGAGAGAATATTTACCTCGTCAAGTTTCTCCGACAGATATTCCGGCAAAACAAGGGCGGTCGATTTTGAAATATAATCCGCCAAAACATCCTGAACAAGCCAAATGGTTCTGCCGTTCCACGCCAAAGCAACCTGTGATTTTACAATAAGCTGACTAACCATACGCGCCCACACTTGGCGGTAGTTAATCCCCGGCGCATTATGCCCCATGCCGTTAAGTATCGCGTCCTCACACGCCATCGCAATCTGCGTCCGTTTCTTTTTGTTCCCGCCTGAAGTACTTGAAGTCATAACTTCAATAATAATGAACGGGTCAGCAGGAAAATCGTCTATCCAGTATTCCGCATCTCGATAAACAACCGTATAGCCGTTTTCTTCGGCGGTCTTTTTTACCATTTTCGGCGAACAAGAAAGCGATGACGCTATATCCGCAATTTTTTTTCGTTCCGTTGCGGCAATGACATAATCAAACGTATAATTAAATGATTTCATTTCATTGTCACCGGTTGAAATTTCCGTCTTTATTTTTACTTCCGACCACGCCTTATACGTTTTTGTTTTTTCAAGTTCTGAATACTCAGACAGTTTTTTTCTAACACACGCTTGATATGCGGAAAGATTGCCGTTTTTAAGAGATAAAAGCCTTCTGGGGCACACTATCCACGGCTGTTCATTCTCGTGTATTTGCAATGAACATACGCCAGCCTGAATAATATCTTTGCCTTTTATTTTTGCGCTCAAGTTTGCGTTTGACTTTACGTTTATTGCGGATAGATACCTGTTGCCACCGCCGTCACATTCACCGTCTATGAACGGACACCATACGCGCTTAAGATTATTTTCCGCCGTTTCATTCCAGCAGTCAAGCCGGTAGCCGTAAAGCTCAAAGATTTTGCTCATTCAAAAACCCCCTTATTTGTTTTGCGACCGCATAGGCAAGCGGCGGCGGCACTGAATTGGCGACTTGACGATGCTGGTCAAGGTTTTTGACGGTTCCCGTCCGCGAGCGAATAGGGCCAAACAAAAGATAATCGTCATCGTAACCGTGCAAACGCATATATTCGCGTGGCGTTAAATACCTGTCTTCCGTTGGGTGATAAAATATTTCACCGCAACGCAGCGTATTAGACGGCCTTTCACGGTGGAGGCGTAAATATTTCGTCGTGTCTTTCGGGCTTAAATTGCAAAGAATGCTTTTGTCCAGTTGCGTTTGAGATGCAAGATAAAACCCTTCCGGCACATTGGCGATTCGTTCCCGGTCGCGTGGCGGTGTAACGTCAACGTGACTGTCGGGAACCTCAAAAAAAGTCGTGCCTGGCGTTTTAGGCGTGGGTTTCCCCAATCCGGCTAATGCCTCACCCACAGTAACATAGGGCTTTAAATGAAATAAATTATGTGCCGCTTCTTTGGGAGCGTGCGTTCGTTCGGGAAAATGAAAACCGTTTTGACCATAAGTTGCCACGACCAAAACACGCTCGCGCAGTTGTGGAACGCCATAATCGGCGGCGCAGCAAACCTGCCATTTTGGGGTATAGCCCAAACGCCCTAATTCCAAAAGAAATGTTTGAAACACATCACCTTTTGTACCGTCTTTGCCTTTCGCCGACAGCAAGCCTTTCACCTGTTCAAGAAAAATCACTTTTGGCTTAAACGTTTCGGCAAAACGGATAATTTCAAACAAGAGCGGGCCGCGAATATCATTGAGAGAATGTTGCTTGCCCGCAAGCGAAAAGGGCTGGCACGGCGGGCCGCCAAAAAGCACCTCCAATTCACCGGGCTTTATATTGAGATCTTTCATCAATGTGTGCGGGTCAATTTGCCGTATATCGTTTTCGATGACAAGCGTGTTTCTTTTTTCACGCTCACAGGCGGCGCGGAGCGTCTGACAACAATACTGGTCAAGTTCAATCTCGGCGAGAATATCAAATCCGGCTTTCTTGACGCCTGAGTCCATGCCGCCCGCGCCGGAAAAAAGGCTTAACGCCTGTAACTGTTTCATCGACTTTCCTCTATTCTCTCCTTTTCCCCCGCTCACAACAACCCCACTATCCCCGCTTCGATGGCCTCCGGTTTCTTGTCCGGCCCGTAGCGGGCTACGACGGTTCCGGCTTTGTCGACCAGAAACTTCGTGAAGTTCCATTTGATACGTTGCGAGCCGAGTACGCCCGGCTGCGCTGCTTTCAGGAACCGGTAGAGGGGGCTTGTGTTCTTGCCGTTTACCTCGACTTTCGCAAAGCGCGGAAAGGTCGTGTGGTAGTTCGACGTGCAAAAGCTATCGATTTCGATGTCCGTTCCGGGGGCCTGGCCCGCAAACTGGTTGCAGGGGAAATCAAGAATCTCAAGGCCCCGGCCTTGATAGTCCTCGTAGAGCCGTTGCAGTCCGGCATACTGCGGCGTGAACCCGCACCCGGTCGCGGTATTCACGATCAACAGCACTTTGCCCTCGTAAGAACGCAGCAAAACATCCTTCCCGTTTCCGTCTTTCACCGTAAAATCATATACCGTCATATCCAAATTCCTCCATTATAATAACAAGTAAATAATAACAAGCAAACAGACAAATACCTATCATTCGTGCTTTTCCGTCCGCTGCCGCGTCCCCGGCACCCAGGGATTGCTTGGTTAGGCGACATGATTCATGCCTCCTGTCTCAAGGGCCTCGTATTGTAGCTTGTAGAGACCGGCGTAGAGACCGTTTTGCGCGATGAGGTCGTCGTGCGCGCCTTGCTCGACGAGGCGGCCCGCAGAGAGAACCAAGATGCGGTCGGCGTGGCGTATGGTCGAAAGACGATGGGCAATAACAAGGGAGGTTCGACCGGCGAGAACACGCTGCATACCAAGCTGGATGAGACGCTCGGTTTCCGTGTCAATAGAACTGGTGGCTTCGTCCAGGATGACTATGGCGGGGTTGTGGGCAATGACGCGGGCAAAGCTGATGAGCTGACGCTGACCAGAAGAAATGTTGGTCGCGCCTTCCGAAAGCGGGGTTTGATAGCCGTCGGGAAGCGCGGAGATGAACTCATGGGCGTGAACGGCTTTGGCGGCCGCTTCAACCTCCGCATCCGTGAGCGGAAGTCCCAGCCTGATGTTGTCGGCAACCGAGCCTGAAAAGAGGAACACGTCCTGCAATACGGGCAGCACAGAACGACGCAGTTCGTCCAGCGGGATGTCTTTAAGGGGAACGCCGTCCAGCCGAATCTCGCCGCCGTCAATGTCCCAGAGCCGCGCCAGCACATTGGTAATCGTGGTTTTGCCCGCGCCGGTATAGCCCACTATCGCGGCCATCTCGCCCGGGTTCACCGTGAAGCTGAGCCCCTTGAGCACCGCTTCCCCCTGCTTGTAAGAAAAGCGCACGTTGTCAAACGCAATATGCCCGCGCACCATGCCCTCAATCGAATGACGCCCCTCGTTCCCGATGTGTTCGTTGGTGTCGAGCAGCGTAAAAACACGCTCGCCTCCCGCCATAGCGGATTGCAGAAGCGTGTACTTTTCCGCGATGTCCATAAGCGGATTGAAGAACATACCGGCAAGTGAGATGAAGGCGATAAGCACCCCGAGCGACAGAGACAGGGACAGCACAAAGTTGCTCCCCACAACGATGATGGCGGCAGCGGTGAGCGTGCCAAACCATTCAACAAGGGGACGGAACGTGGCTAATACATACATTTCACCCAAGTTCGCGTGAAGCAGTTCTTGGTTGCGCGATGCAAATTCCTCGCCGCTCTGCTTTTCCCCGCCAAAAAGCTGGACCACCTGCACGCCTGAAAGCCGCTCCGAAAGATACGAGTTCACCCGCGAGGACGCGGTGCGCTGTCGCCTGAACGCGTCCCGCGCCTTAGCACGACTGTACGCGGTTATTGCCAAAACCGGCAGCATGGTGAGCACCACCACAAGTGCCAGTTTCGGTGAAAGCAGAAATAGCGTGATGAGCACCCCGATCATGATCGCAAGGTCTTTGAGAAAGGCGACGAGTACCGACGTAAAGAACTCGTTAATCGTGCCAACATCGCCTGAGAGCCGCGTTACGATACGACCGACCGGATGCCGGGAGAGAAAGGCGGTCGACTGGGACGCGGTTTTTTGGAACAGCGCAAGGCGAATGTCTTTCATTACCCGCTGCCCAATGAGGTTGCTCGTCCAGGTCTGGATAAACGCAAACACAAAGACGCACACCAGAATCGAGAGGAGCAGTAGCACGATACGCTTGATGAGCCCGATGTCGTGGGCACGTATAGCCGCAATTTCCAACACCTTGAGAGCGTACAAGTCCGCGTTACGAATAGCCGCAAGCAAAACGCCATCATGTTCTTCGCTGATAAAGCGGTCGGGGTACTGCGCGATAACATTTTCGGCGGCCGTGTCAGACACCGTGAAAACGTAGTGCTGCGTTCCATCAAGGATACGCGCCTCCTTGAGCTCAGCCTCAACGCGGGCTGAAAGCCGCGTGTTCTGATTCTGCGGCACAAAGCGATACGCGCCAATGGAACGCGCGTTGTCTTGCGCGAGAACTGTTTGCAGAGTATCGCGCGTCTCCTCTGAAAGCACATCCCATGAGCGCGGTACGTTGTCGTCGTTATTGTTGCCGTTATTGCCGTAGTTAATAGAAAGAAAACGCGGGATGATGGCGTCGTCAATAAGACGCTGCTGGATAACGGGAATCGCCAGTTCGCCAATCGTGGAAATCGCCAGAGCGATGAGCGCAAGCGCAACGAGCGCGCGATACGGTTTTAAGTACGAAAGCATACGCAAGGCAATGCCTTTATCGTAGCCCTTGACGACTTCTTCCGTCTCAAAATAATCAGCCATTTATGACTCCTGATCCAATTGCTGCAAAGCGGCAAGTTTCGCAAAAAACCCGCCCCGCTCTATCAACACAGACGGCGCGCCATACTCAGCCACGCGCCCCGCATCCAGCACCAGCACCGCGTCAGCGTTCCGAAGCGTTGACACCCGATGCGAGATGATGATGGTCGTTTTCCCACGCCGTTCCTGAATAAGCGCGTTGAGTATACGCCGCTCGGTTTCCGCGTCCACCGCGGAGAGACTATCGTCAAGAATGAGAATCGGAGGCTCACGGGTTAAGGCGCGGGAGATTGCCACGCGCTGCTTCTGTCCGCCCGAAAGGGTAAGCCCGCGTTCCCCGATGATCGTGTCCCAGCCATGAGCGAATTCACCCAAGTCCCGGTCAATCGCCGAAAGCGCGGCAACCTTTTTCAGCGTCGCCTCGTCGCTGACCGTCCCGTAAGCAATGTTGCCCTTAATCGAATCAGAAAAGAGATAGCTGTCCTGCGGGGTAACGCCAAAAAGCTGCCGCAGTTCGCGCAAGTCCCAGTCTTGAACGTTCTGCCCGTTTACCAGCACGGTGCCGACGGGCGGATCAACGGTGCGCGTAAGGGTTTTTATCAGCGTGGACTTCCCCGAACCGGTGCGCCCCAGTATACCCAGCAGGGAACCACGCGGGATCGAGAGGCTCACATCGTCCAACACAGGCTTGCCCTCGGTATAGGCAAACGAGAGGCGGCGGATTTCCACCGCGTTATCGCCCACGTGCCCCAGCGTCTTAGGCATAAGGGACGACACGGGCGATACAATCGAAGGCTTCGTGTTCATCACTTCGTTGACACGGGCAAGACTTGCCGCGCCGCGCTGGATCATGTTTACCACAAAGCCCGCGCCCATGAGCGGCCAGATCAGCATCTGGAAATAGGTGAACATAGCCATAAGATCGCCCGGACTCATGGAACCCTCAACCACGCGGATTCCCCCCACGAGCAAAAGAATGATCGAGGTAATCCCGGATAAGAACGACACCAGCGGGATGATGAAGCCGAAGAGTTTGACCAACGCCATATTCGCGTCAAGATAATCATCATTCGTGTCGGCGAATTTCTTGATAAACCACCATTCCTTAACAAAAGACTTGACCACACGGATACCGGCGAACGTTTCCTGCACCGTGTCGCTGAGGCTTGAATAGGCTTGCTGCGCCCGCATGAACTTCTTGCCGACCACGCTCCCGAAGAAGAGTATGATGAGCGTGATGAGGGGAAGCGGCAGCAGGGCGAAGGCGGCACTCCGCGCGTCCTGCATAAAGAGTATGATGAGAATCGCCGCGCTCATAACCGTACCGTCGATAAACGCCACGAGCCCCATGCCGATAGATTCCCGCACCGCGTTAAGATCATTGGTTGCCCGCGCCATGAGGTCGCCGATTTTGTTCTTTTGGTAGTAATCGTAGGACAAGGAGAGCAGATGTTCAAACAGTTTCTGCCGCAGTTCCGTTTCGATACGGCGGGAAGAGCCGTGGATAAAGTAGCGCCAGAGAAAACGCCCGAAGCAGACTATCGTCATCACGCCGATCATACCAAGTCCCAGCGTGATGATGTCGCGCATGGCGAAACTGCCGCTTGAAACCAGGTCGATAGCCCGCCGCGTGAACTGGGGTATCGCAATCGAAGCCCCATCCACGCTTATCAAACAGAGAAAACCCAGAACATACCGCGTCCGGTAACGGGCGAGGTAGGGGAACAGCGTTTTAAATTCCTTAATCGAAATCTTTTTTTCTTCCATAGTTAAGTTACATCGTCAAAAGTTACCGCGACCCCTTTATCCCCGCCCTACCTGCGGAGCCGTCCTTACAAACGAGCCACTCGTCATTACGAGCGGCCCCACGTCATTGCGGGCGACCCTCCCGCCATTGCGAGCGAGCCCTCCCGTCATTGCGAGCGAAGCCGCTTGTCATTGCGAGCGAAGCGAAGCAATCTAGAGGGAGAACGCCCCTCGTCTGGATTGCTTCGTCGCTTCGCTCCTCGCAATGACGATTGGCCCTCCCGCCATTGCGAGACTCCCCCTACCTAGGGTAGGCACCCCACCCTACCTAGGGTGGACACCCTCTCCTGGCCAGGGTGGACACCCTGATCTGGCCACGTGGGCCACCCCCACCTGGCCAGATCAGACCCCCTGATCTGGCCGCATCAGACCCCCTGATCTGGCCGCATCAGACCCCCTGATCTGGCCGCATCAGACCCCCCGATCTGGCCACGTGGGACACCCTCACCTGGCCACGTGGGACATCCCCACCTAGCCACGTGGGACACCCTCACCTGGCCACGTGGGACATCCCCACCTGGCCACGTGGGACATCCCCACCTGGCCACGTGGGACATCCCCACCTGGCCACGTGGGACATCCCCACCTGGC
>JAISZQ010000030.1 GCA_031269165.1 Spirochaetaceae bacterium | reverse complement strand
CTTTTTGGTGTCGGCGCGATTCGCGACAAAAAACAGATTCAACTCGTGGTGAAACTTGAAAACTGGGACGCGAACAAGAATTACGACCGGCTGGGGGCCGAGGATGCGTACGAAGAAATACTGGGGGTGAACGTTTCCCGTATCGAGATCCCGGTAAAGCCGGGGCGGAACATTCCGGTAATTATCGAAACTGCCGCGATGAACGAACGTTTGAAAAACATGGGATACCATGCGGCGCAAGAGTTTAACCACAATATTCTCAAGTGGATAGAAAGCGAAACCGCTCGGTCGGTCTACTACGGCCAGCACGATGTTATATGAGGGACTCAAGATGATTGAACAGACTGTGCAGGTAACGAACAGAGCAGGGGTTCACGCGCGGCCCGCATCTCTCATTGTTGCGGCAATTAACAGGATGAAATCAGAGATTTTTTTTGAGGCTGACGAAAATCGAATCAACGCGAAATCCATCCTCGGCGTCATCACGCTCGGTGCCGCCTATGGAACCACGATAAAAATCATCGCCGACGGCGCGGACGAGAAAGAGGCGGTAGCCGCCATCGTTCATTTGTTTGAAACCAAGTTTGAGGAAGAATAGGCGGGATGGCACTTTCTCGCCTCGTAAAAGAAAACCCTACCTTTTTGTAGGGACGGCTGGTTTTCTACAAAAAGGGAGAATGTTAGCCCGCAACGCGCGCGTTTTTATCATCGTCCGGCAGAGAACGGGCGATAAAACGCAAAACAATCCCCGTTCCAATGAAAACAACAGCAGCAATCTTCAAAATCAAATCAATGTTCATAGCAAAAACTCCTTCACCAACAACAATATCGTCGCGAAAAACCCAAAAATAGTCGCCAACTCCGAAAATGTCGTCAGCTTGCTCTTCGGCGCGGAACTTTTCCCCCGCCTCTTTTTTTTCTTTCTGTCCATATATATAATATACTAAAATTTTCCTTTGTCAAGTACATAAAAATGAAAAAAATTGAGAAAAAAACAAAAAAACGAGGAAAATTTCTTGACAAACAAGCATTTATTGGCACGTATCTTGCTTGATAAATTAAATTGCAACTTTTTTTGGAGGACATAATGTCAATTGATTTTGTTCAATCTCCTCTCGTGGAGATTTACGGTTCCAACTGCTTTTCAAACGCGGTGATGCGCGAAACACTGCCGAAAAGTACTTACAAGGAGATTCTCGCGGTACAGGCCGGGGAAAAAGAACTGACGCTGGAAGAGGCGGAAGTGGTGGCTCAGGCGATGCGCGAGTGGGCGGTTAAGAAGGGCGCGACACACTATACGCACTGGTTTCACCCGCTGACGGGGCTGACCGCCGAGAAGCACGACAGCTTTATCAGTCCGAGGGGAGACGGAAGCGTGATTCTGGAATTTTCCGGCAAGGAGCTGATTAAGGGTGAGCCGGACGCTTCGAGTTTCCCGTCCGGCGGCCTTCGCGCCACGTTCGAGGCGCGGGGCTACACAGCTTGGGACGTAACGAGCCCCGCCTTCCTCAAGCAGGACAAGACCGGCGTGACGCTCTGCATCCCCACGGCGTTCATCAGTTACTACGGGCAGGCCCTCGACAAGAAGACGCCGCTACTCCGCGCGATGGAGGCGCTCAACAAGCAGGCGCTCCGGGTGTTGCGCGCCCTCGGCAACCGGTCGAGCAAGCACGTGTTCACCACGGTGGGGCCTGAACAGGAGTACTTTCTTATTGACAAGGCGTTTTACGACAGGCGGCCTGACCTTATCCTTACCGGGCGGACGGTGTTTGGTTCGATGCCGGCCAAAGGGCAAGAGATGGAAGACCACTATTTCGGGGCCGTCAAGGAGCGTGTCGCGGACTTTATGCGCGAGCTGAACTATGAGTTGTGGAAGGTCGGTGTCGCGGCGAAGACCCAGCATAACGAGGTTGCGCCGAACCAGTTCGAGATCGCGCCGATCTTCACGAACACGACCGCCGCCGTTGACGCGAATCAGATCGTCATGGAGACGATACGGAGCGTCGCCCGCCGCCACGGCATGGAGGGGTTGCTCCACGAAAAACCCTTCGCCGGGGTAAACGGGAGCGGCAAGCACAACAACTGGTCGATCGCCACCGACGATGGCATCAACCTCTTTGAGCCGGGCGACGATCCCGCGTCAAACGCCCGCTTCCTGCTCTTTGCCGCCGCCGTTGTCGAAGCGGTTGACCGTTATGCCCTGCTCATCCGTTCCTCGGTCGCCACGTCCGGCAACGACCACCGTCTGGGCGCAAACGAGGCCCCGCCGGCCATCGTGTCCATCTTTTTCGGCGGCCCGCTCACCGAGATCTTCGAGAATATTGCCGAGGGCAAGGGCAACGCGAAAACGAAGGGCGGGGCGAATATCGAGCTTGGCGTTACGAGCCTTCCGAAACTCCCCAAAGACGTGTCCGACCGCAACCGCACGAGCCCCTTCGCGTTCACCGGCAACAAGTTTGAGTTCCGCATGGTCGGTTCTTCCCAGAGCATCGCCACGCCGAACACCTATCTTAACACCGCCGTCGCGCAGGTTTTAAGCGAATTTGCCGACAAACTGGAGAAAGCCCCCAAGAAAAACGAGGCCATCCAGGAACTTATCCGGGACAGTTACGCGAAACACAAGCGGGTGGTGTTTAACGGCAACGGTTACAGCGACGTATGGGTGTATGAAGCCGAACGGCGGGGGCTTCCCAACGTGAAAAACGCCGTTGATGCGCTCTCCGTCCTTGTTACGAACGAAATCCTCGACCTTTTCGAGCGGCACAAGGTCTTTACAAAGGAAGAAAGCGAGAGCCGGTATCACATCTACCTCGAAAAGTACGCCAAACAGCTCAACATCGAGGCCGGAGTTACCATTGATATGGCCCGCCGCGCCATCTTCCCCGCCGCCGCCGAATATGCGGCCAAACTTGCTCGTGAAGCCGGCGCGCTCGCCGCGATCGGCGCCAAGAGCGCCCCGGAGGAAATCCGCGCAAAAAAGATCGCCGATCTCGCCGGGGAACTCTTTGACGAGACGGCAAAACTGGAAACCGCTTTAGGCGAGGCCCAGAAAATCGAGGATGTTCCCGCCCAGGCGAAAGCCTACTTCCAGAAGGTGCGCCCCGCCATGGAGTCCGTGCGTACCGCCGCCGACCAGCTTGAAAAACTGGTCGCCAAGTCCGCATGGCCCTATCCCGGCTACGACGATATGCTGTTTGTGCTCTAGCGGCGTGTCGGCATCGTGCAAATCCCCGGAGGACACACTCCGGGGTCGGGCGACGTCATTCACTCGCCTCCGATGAGCCGTCATAAAGCACCTGATGTTGCTTTGGACACGATACATAGGGCTTTACTTTATGGGAAAACAATCGTATACTGGAGGTATGGAAGTTGCGATAGTGTTCAATTCCGCCGCTTTCAAACACGGAGTGAACGAAACGGACATCATGACGGCGATGTACCCCATCGGGGTACGCTGATACTGCTAAATATGATGGGTTTCTTGACGAAAACGATCCTGATGCTGAAAATAAGCATCTGCTGATCGGTTTTGACCGGAGCGCAAACCTTATCGAGGTGTTGTACAATGTTATTGCTGACGGGAATATTCGAGTGTTTCACGCCATGAAATGCCGTCCCGCCTTTATCAGATTGCTTGGACGCGAGGAGGAAATATGAAAGATACCCTTGAAAGAAAAATCGAACATGAAATGAAGTTTCATGATTTGACAGATGAAGAATATGACCGGCTGGACGAGAAATGGACGAAAGCCACGCCCAAAGTCGGCCCCAACGGTTCGGGGTTCTTCTCGCAATGGAAGGCCGCTGTCCGCACGAGTGACGCTTTTTCGGCAGATTCCTTGACGTTAAAAATGATAAATACCCATAAAACGCCCGCAGAAATCGTGAGCAAAATGGTGCGGGAGCGGATCGCGGCCTCATCCTAAGAAGGCTGATTGAAACCGGTAGCAACCAGGGAAAACCACCCGAACGAACGCCTCCGATGAGCCCGTCATTGCGAGCGGAGCGAAGCAATCCAGTGTGAATGCCCTCCCTGGCTGGATTGCTTCGCCACTTCGTGGCTCGCAATGACACCCTCACCTCTTATCCCTTAAATCCGCGTAATCTAGACCGCCATCAGGCGCAATCTGTGGACCATTCTTATTATTCCGTTTGCTTAAGTTGTTGACAGTGGAAGGCTTTCCCCCTTTTGCTGAGATTTCGAACGGGTTCTAAGGGCAACTATGATGCCCCCTTCACGCAATAACGACATTATCCTTTCCCCATTCACGCAATGCGTGCGCACCCCTTCTCCGTGCGGAAGTTGAACCGTTCTTTCGTACTGCGGAGTACGTGTGCGGCAGAAGGGCGCGGCCACCCGGCCCAACGGGAACAAGGGCTCGCCGACATTAATCGCTGTCCGCGCCGCACGCCAGACCAACAAATTTTTTTGAAATTTCTTGAAAATTTTTGTTGACAGGCCAAATTTTCCGTGTTATCATAATCAATGCGTGTTGATAATGCGTGTTGATAGACTATCAGGAGAGAGGGATATGGTTATAATGGCATATACAAAAGAAAAGACACCGTTTGACGTGTTGCGCGGTTGCGGCCTGGGTGTTTGCGGAGAACGTTTCGCGCTTCAGGTTTGAACGGGCGGAGGTTAAAAAATGAAGAAAAGAACCATTTTTTTTGCGGTGTTGTCGTTGCTTATTATCGGTATCGAGAAAGCTGAAGGGCAGGAAGCCCTGCTTTCCGCCGAAGAGTCTGTCCCCGCCGAGGGAACCCCGCTTCCTGCCGAAGAGTCTGTCCCCGCCGAGGGAACCCCGCTTCTTGCCGAGGGGCCTGTTCCCATTGAGGAAGCCCTCCCCGCCGAGGAAGCCCCGCTCCCTGCCGGATGGCCCTCGATTTCTATGGGACTTTGGCTCGAGGCGACGTCGAGCAACACGTTTTTGACCCGGGACATTGCGACCGGCAAAAAGGAAGGATTTGAGTTTGACCGGGCCGCGTTCAAGACCAAGGCGAACTGGTGGGTATGGGCGGAGTTTTCCCCCCAATTCCAATTGGACACGGAAATCGGCCTGTGGGATCTGGATCTTCCGCTGTACCAGGCCAACAGTTACGGGGCGAACGTGCCGGATACCACCTGGGCCGACGGGGCGCAGGGGGTGGGGTCGCTCTTTTTCGCCCCCGTTTCCGAAGCGAACAGTCAAACGCCGGGAAAATTGAACAAACTGGGCTTTACCGTCTCCACGCCCTACGTGAAAGGCCGCGTTGGGTACGGCCTCTTAAAAGCCGGAGGCATGAGCCACTTTACCGGGATTTACAACGTCATTGACCGGCTGGACAATGTTGGGCGGGGGTATACGGAACTCTCCCTGGGGCCGGAACTGCAAAACATCGGCGACGGCATCACGCTAAACACGCTGGCGGGCTTAAGCCGGACGAGGGCCGAATACGGCTTTTACTCGCTCGTAGACCTTTCGTTTTTCGAGCGGGCCGAGGCCGCGCTTACCCTTGCCGGGGCGACCAATGCGCCGGAACTGTTCCGCTACAGCGAGCAGAACGAGAACGCGGTCTCCTTCTACGCTTCGTACAAGATTCTCGACAACCTCAAGGCCGCGTTCCACGGTTTGAGTTCCTTTGGAACCGATTTTGACAGCGGCCCGAATGCCGGCGCGGTTGCGGCGGGGATTTCCGGGGAAACCGGTCCCTACAAGGGGGAACTTACCCTGTCCCGGGCGGGGCCGGACGCAAAGACCGTGTGGGGCGACGACGATTCGGTCATTCCCGATTCCCTTTCCGCCGGCCTTGTCCAGTGGTTCACCATAAACAGCGGCCTCAAGGTGGGACTGGACACGAATGTCAGCAACTACAACACCGGGGATTTGGGCGACGGGCTGGTTGCTATGCGGAACGAACCCATGGTCGACGTTGATGTGAGCACGCTGATCGGCCTGGACATGAACCTTTCCCTCTATGGGGTGGTCCTGCTTGACCGCATCGCCGCGAACCTTGACGCGGGACGGCCGTGGGTTTCCCGGTTCGAGGAAGCCGGGGTGGAACTTACGCTGGGCGGCATCGCGTTCTGGGAAAAACTGGTCTTTGATTACGCGGTGCTGGCCGAATATCAGGACTGGGACGGCAACTATGACAGGGACACATTCTACCACTCCGTCATGGTGAACGCCGACATTACCGCCGCGCTTTCCGTCAACATGGGGACGGTTATTCGCCTGAGGGAAAACGCTTCAGATGACCGGCCCCTTCCGCTTCTCGGTCTGGCTGCCGGAACGTCTCTGAAAACCGGCTGGAAGGGCTTCGGTTCGCCCCGGCTTTGGATGCACTTCACCTATGGCATGGATCCCTACGAGGACAACAACTACAGCCTCTTCCGTTACGACGACCCGTCCAATCGGCGCGTACATAGGTCATACCGGCTCAACCATCTCGATACGGCGGTTGACAAGAGCCGGATAGCGTTCGGGTTTATCTGGGAACTGTAGGAAGGAGGAATACTATGATGAACACAATGAATGGCATAGGCACGATGCATAAGAAAACGGCGATGGTTGTTACGGCTCTGCTGGTTATGGCTTTTGCGGGCCTTCCGCTGTTTCTGGCAGGTTGCGCGGACCCCCAGGGGCTGCATAACCAAAAGCAGACGCTGGTAACCTTTGAACTGGTGAATTTTCCCCTGGGAGACGGCGATTACTGCGTCAGCGGAGACTGGCAGGGCACGAACTGGGACAACAGCAAGGCGAACATCACGCTGAAAGACAGGGCCGGGGTCTCGGCGGTTCAAAGCGTCAAGAGCAGCGACGTCAAATTCTCGGTAGTTCCCGTCGGCAGTTGGGGGCGGCCTTGGTATCCGCTTACGCAGGGCAACACCCCGGACGAGAGCCAGAACAATACCCCGTGGAATTTCCTCGTCCAAGGGATTCCTATGGACGCTGAAATTACCATTGTGGTAGACGGCGGCGCGAAACCGGCGACGCTTTCCGTGAAGTAGGAGGAGACGCTGATGATTACGCCAATACGCGCTTTGCGCGAATGGAAAATGATAAAGGGAAAATGGATAATGATAAGTAGGGCGCAAGCAGTCTCCATGCCCCCTGCATTTTCCATTTACAATTTTCCATTATTATCCATTCTCGGCAACTCGGCAACTCGGCAACTCGGCAACTCGGCAACTCGGCAACTCGGCAACTCGGCAACTCGGCAACTCGGCAACTCGGCAACTCGGCAACTCGGCAACTCG
>JAISZQ010000009.1 GCA_031269165.1 Spirochaetaceae bacterium | reverse complement strand
AGAGACGCGCGGACTTACCATTGTCAACAACTTAAGAATTTTGGTCCGCGAATGGCGCGAATAAGCGCCATTGGCGTTACGAATAATACATACCCATCAGCGCGTATTCGCAACGCCATGTATGGCGCACATTCGCGTACATTCGCGGACAAAAAACTAAAAATCAGCGCAATCCGCAGACCTTTCTTTTCCATTTGCTTAAGTTGTTGCCCTGGCGAGACTCCCCTCTTTACCTTGTTGTTCAGGACTTTGAAACAGGCTCCGTTCTCGGGTTAATAAACACCGTGATGTTGCCGATAATGGAAGGGTGAAACTGTCTGTTTTTTTTGCGGCGTTTGTCGTGCTGGTTCTCTGCGCTTTCCCTGTGGCGGGGCAAGATTTGGGGCTCGGCGCGGTGGATTTGCAGGTTACGCAGGGCGCGGACGGCGGGTTTCACCTTTATATCAGAAAAAAACCCGCGATAAACTCGGTACTGCTGACCGAATCGGTACGCGACCCGACGATGCGCGAAGACAATTACGCCTATCGCGCGGCGGAATGGAACGCGGTGAACGGAGACGAGGCGCGTATTGTGGACGGCGAGATGTTGTCGAAAGAAAGCGGCATCTGGTCGCTCATCGACTCGACACCGGAACGGCACGATGAATTGGGCGAGGCGTTTCACATCTACATTCCCTACATCATCTATTACGGCTATCCGTGGACGCGGAACGGCGAGGAGTATGTGGGAAACGGCACCTACTTTAATATTCGCGCCTTTGAAAAGCCTTATGCGGATTATACGGGGGCTTTTCGCGACAACTCATTTCTGCTCGAAGTGGCGCAACGACCGCTTGCCGGACCCGCTACCAGCAACTATATGAAAGACACCGAGGATACTTTTCAAGAGATCGCGGAACAGGGCGAGGCCGTCCGTTCGGCGGGGCCCTCCGACCTTATTCCCACGATAAGCGGCATTCTCAAGAAAGAGCGGGGCAACTCGCTTGATCTGGTGTTCGCGCTGGACGCGACGGCGAGTATGCGGGACGACATTGCCGCAATACGGGACGGCCTCACCGTTATGCTCAACGAAGAGTTGCGCGTTTTCCCGCAAGCGCGGATCGGCATGGTGCTCTACAAGGACTACGGCGACACCTATACTACGAAGGTCGTGCCGTTTACCAATAGCATGGACCGGTTTCAGAAATCGTTGCTCGACATCGCGGTGGGCGGTGGACGCGACATCCCCGAAGCGGTCTACGAGGCGTTGCACGAGGCGGCGACCAAGTTCCGCTGGCAGGCCGAATCACGGCTCGTGATCCTCATTGGCGACGCGCCGCCCCATCCCCGTCCTCGCGGCAGAATCACCAAAGAGATGGTCACGAAAGAACTGGACGCGCGCGGAATCAAGGTCTCCGCGATCATTCTTCCCCAGTAACCACTTGCCGTGGAGGCGATAGAGTCTGGTCTGATAAGAAAGCGTATCGGCCCCCCTCCGGGGGAGAGAAAGCGTTCACTCCCTTGAGAGCCTGTTCAAAATCTCAGCAAAAGGGGGAAGTCTCCCCCTTCGCTCCAGCCGCGAGCGACTTACGCTATCCCCCTCTGGGGACAAAACCATGCGGTGCATGGTTTTGTGGGCGTACCTTAAGCAAACCGCAGGGTTTGCTCAGCGTCCAGGGATGGACGCAGGACTGAGTACGCCCCGGCCCGGAAGTCCGAAGCAGGACGCGAAGGACTGTAGGGACACCCCCGCAACGCCCCCTCCCCGTTTCAACTTTCAGTCATGGAGTTTCGGAACAAGCGGGGCAAAGCCCGCGACCGGATCACAGCGGAGGCTTGCGTCTCACAGGGTTTTTGAACAGGCTCTTAAGCGAAATCCACAAAAATCAAAGAATTCTACCCCGAACCTCAACGGGTCAAAGGCCCGCAACCACATGAACAAACAACACGAACAAATGCGTCGGTTTGTGTCGGTTCGTGTTCGTGGTAAAAATTCCTAAGATCGAGCCATACACGCCCAAGGAAAGCCCCTGTGGGGCTATTCTTCCGCGACAATCTTTTTCTGCTTCTCGTCAATCTGGGCAAGCACAATCTCGGAAAGAATCTTGAACTTTGACGGAAGAATCTCCGCCTCCTCGGTATCGTAGCGGGCGCGTAACGTGCTCATCTCTTCCCGCGCCTGACCGTACTTCTTCTGCTTGTAGTGAATCCGCGCGATCTCGTACTCGGCCTCACACATCCGGTCAATATCATCGGGAAAACGTTCCCGAATCGCCTCGTAGTACTGCACCGCCTGTCCATAACGGTTCCACTCGTACGCCGCCTGTCCCTGCTGGATAAGCTCCGCCGCCGTAACATCGTCGCTCAGTTTTACCGGCCCGGTATAACACGAAACAAAAAACACGGCCCACAAAGCCGCGCCAGTCAAAAGAAATCTCTGCATGGATGGAAGATTAGCATAGAGGCTTGCGGTTGTCAAGAAGAGGGGATCGCGGTTCAGGATAACGTCATTTCCTTTTTTTATCCTAAGAGCCTGTTCAAAAACCCCACGAGACGCAACCCTCCGCTGTGATTCGGGGGCGTTACGGGGGTCTAACCCCCGTAGAGGGGGATAGCGGAGGGCGAAGACCGGAGCGAAGGGGGAGACTTCCCCTTTTTTGATGAGATTCTGAACAGGCTCTAACGCGCCCCTACGGCGGCTTGACAACCGGCCCTGAACGGAGTATCGTGGCTACATGAATGCAGTAAAACTGAAAGGCCGGTCTCTGTTGTCGATTGAGGGCTGGTCGAAAGACGAGATTCGTTTCGTCCTTGAAATGGCAAAAGCGTTGAAGTCCGAGGCGCGAAAGGGCGTAACAAATCAGCGTTTTGCCGGGAAGACGCTCGCGCTGCTCTTTGAAAAACGTTCGACCCGCACCCGATGCGCGTTTGAGACGGCGTTTGGGGAGGAAGGCGGCCATCCGGTGTTTCTTTCAACGCAGGACATCCAACTCGGCGGGAAAGAATCAATTGAAGACACCGCCCGCGTGCTTGGCCGCATGTTTTCCGCCATTCAGTTTCGCGGTTTCAAACAGAGTACGGTCGAGGCCCTTGCTCAGTATTCAGGCGTTCCCGTTTACAACGGCCTCACCGATGACTGCCATCCCACCCAAGCCCTCGCCGACATCATGACGTTTGAGGAAAACTTTGGCGTGGACAGCGGGAAAAAACTTGTTTTCGTGGGCGACGGCCGGAACAACGTGGCGCGTTCTCTTGCCATGATCTCGGCCAAACTGGGCGTTGAATTTGTCATCGTCGGGCCGGAAGAACTCAAGCCGGACGAGGTGTTTGTCCAAAAGTGCCGGACGATTAGCCGCGAAAACGGCGCGTCGATCACCTGCACGAGCGACCTGTCCGGTGTCTGCGGCGCGGCCGCACTGTACACCGATGTCTGGGTATCGATGGGCGAAGAACGGGAACGGGAGGCAAGGGTGAAACTGCTTGTCCCCTACCAGGTAAACGCCGCATTAATGGAAAGAACCGGACGCAAAGACTGCATCTTCCTCCATTGCCTCCCCGCCGTCAAAGGTGAAGAAGTTACTTATGACGTGATCGACGGCCCGCAGAGCCGCGCCTGGGACGAAGCGGAAAACCGCAAGCACACGATCAAGGCGTTGCTATTGGCCACTTTGTAACACACCGGGTTGTCGTGCCCCGAAGGAGCGGCAATCGACAGGGATAGCCGCACGAAGCAGCACGCTTCTTGGGACGGGTACTGTTTAGCGGGTAGCAATCGGCGGGGATAGTTGCACCGCACAGCACGCTTCTTGGACGGGTACCGTTTGGCGAGCGTGTCGATATGCCGGGTGAACAATACCGAATGGCACGCCTCTTGGGACGGGTACTGTTGAGCAAGCGGCAACCGGCAGGGATAGCCGCACCACACGGCACGCCTCCTTTGGGCGGGTTCTGTTGAGCAAGCAACAATCGGCAGGGACAGCCGCACCAAGCGGCACGCCTCTTGGATGGGTACTGTTGAGCAAGCGGCAATCAGCGAGGACAGCCACACCAAGTAGCACGCTTCTTTGGGCGGGTTCTGTTGAGCAAGCGGCAATCGGCGGGGACAGCCGCACCACACGGCACGCCTCTTGGAGCGGGTACTGTTGAGCAAGCAGCAATCAGCGGGGATAGCCGCACCACACGGCACGCCTCCTTTGGGCAGGTTCTGTTTAGGAAGCGGCAATCGGCGGGGATAGCCACACCAAGTAGCACGCTTCTTTGGGCGGGTACTGTTGAGCAAGCAGCAATCAGCGGGGATAGCCGCACCACACGGCACGCCTCCTTTGGGCGGGTTCTGTTGAGCAAGCAACAATCGGCAGGGACAGCCGCACCAAGCGGCACGCCTCTTGGATGGGTACTGTTTAGGAAGCGGCAATCAACGGGGATAGCCGCACCAAACGGTACGCCTCTTGGGGCGGGTTCTGTTTAGCAAGCGACAATCAACGGGGATAGCCGCACCACACGGCACGCCTCTTGGGGCGGGTTCTGCTTAGCGGGTAACAATCGGCAGGGATAGTTGCACCGCACAGCACGCTTTTTGGACGGGTACCGTTTGGCGAGCGTATCGATATGCCGGGTGAACACCACCTACGGGCGGCTGTGCTACTTAATGGCGGCTACGCCGCCTCTGTGTAGCAATGCCGCCTCCGGTGGTGTTCACCCGGCCGGGATAACAATATCGAATAGCACGCCTCTTGGGGCGGGTACTGTTTAGCGAGCGGCAACCGGCAGAGACAACCACACCAAACAGCACGCCTTCTTTGGGCG